>RCNO01000109.1 GCA_003731685.1 Bacteroidetes/Chlorobi group bacterium MS-B_bin-24 | reverse complement strand
AACAACGTATCGTTCATCTCCATTTCAAATCGGCTTATCTTCAACGGCACCTTCTTCTTGTCCGAAAGCAATATCGTCCCGCATATCCGCTCCAACTCCTTCCGTTCGCTTTCCCAATNGGNTATTTCGCCTTCAACATCGACTACACACTCCCCGTTCTCTATTCGGCTGTTGTAATTTGCTTTCGGTGCAAAGGCTCTTGCGTCAAATCGTATTTCCCCTTTGTACTTTATCCCTTCCAGCTTCCGCCCTATCGTCTTCCTCGCCGAAAGCGGTATGCAAAAGTTCGCATCCCCAACCACCCCGCTCGTATCGGGCAGGCTTACTGTTGTTACTTCTTCGGGCTTTAAGAATTTTACATATATCGTATCGCAACTTCGACAACAAAATGTATCGACAACGCAAACCCAGTATTTCCCCGTCCGTCGCACTACAACAGAGGTGTCGCTCGTTCCATCGAACCATTCTATCTCGCTGTATCGCTTATCCAAATATAAGCGGACACTATCGCCTTCCACCAAATCATCGCTCTTATCGATTTTTATCTTCAATCCCGCTTCCCTGAACACATAGACGCTATCGGTGAACTCCTCGGTCGGCGTTTTTATCTTTACTCGATACCATCCAAAATTTTCTTTACCGAGATTGGGAATGTAGGGCAGTGTATCTTTCGAGTAGAACCCTGCTGGACCGCTCCATTCAAATTCCACCCCGCTTTGGTTCAAAATCTCCTGCGGGAAGAACGGNGTGAAAAAGAAGCGAAGTTCGCCTCCCTCGCACGCAGGCTTCCGATAGTCTATCAATCGGTATAGGTAGGAATGGAAAACGTAACTATGTACCTGTCCATCCTCACTCAAAGTATTACCTTCTTGATAAATTGGTAAGGTATCTATTTTAGTTACTAAAAATGAAGAAGAGCTGGGTGCCTCGTTAGGATTTTCCAGAATTACCAATTTGTCGGGTGCTCTCTTGTGAATCGATAAATATAAATAGACTTTCCCATCCACCCCGGGGAGAAAAGCTGGGAATATATCAACAGGGGAATATGGTAACGTATCCAAATATGCAATTTGCCTTGAAGAATTAATGCTAATTGAATCCCAATTGTTCAGCTCATATTGCAATACTTTAATAAAGGTTGGTCCGGGCTGGGGTTGCCATTCGATTAAGCTTAAGTAGAGTTTTTGGCTATTAGGCGAAAAATAAAAGTCTTCAAGTAGTCTATTTCTAACTGTATCATCAAAAATTTTAATGGGTTGCGAAATTTTCCCGGTTTCTCGGTCGAATTTTGCAATTTCCCCAAAGGGTGCACCCAAATCATCTTGCAAACGAAAAGCTATTTTCTCGCCATTTGGGGAAGTCAGTATATAATCCAAGTTTTCAATATTTAAATCAAAACTGGAATAAATTTTTTTATTTAAACCAAAATCATTTATTATTTCACCACCTTCAATCCCATTCTTTGTAATAAGAAAATTGTGAATTTTACCGTCTCTGTCGACAGCAAGTAGCCAAATATCTTTTTCGTTCTTGTGCAAAATTGGAATGTAATCAACATAGTAAAAAACATCGTTGGACAAAAATTTCTTCTTTTCTACTACTTTGCCTAATCCATTGTTTTGTGTCATATCAATGATTGAATAGCTCACAAAAAAAGAGAATATGAAACGACCGTAGTTATCACCTCTTGGTAATGCTGTTGTTAAAAAGAGGTAATACTTTGTTGAATCTCCCGGGAATGGCAAAATTATTGGTTTTGAACAAATAAAAGCACTATTATCAAAGTTCGGAATTAATTTGGTTTGAACCTGATTAAAGGAAAGCCAAAATAAAGAATCACCATTGTCCATAATTTTGAATTCACGATTGTAAACTCTAATACCATCGGTATGGAATAACAAATTACCATAAACATCACTAACTGTTGAATAGCCGTTGAACCAAGGCATTAGATACAATTTATAAAAATTTTTATAATTCCCCGAAATAGTGAAAGTATCATAAGTAAAAGCACTTAACAGAGGTAAATTTAATTTCAAAAAATTAATTCCCTCCTTACAATAACTATTGAATGTTATTCCATTACGTCCCCAGAAAATATTAAAAGCTTGCCTTTGCGAAAAAGAACCGGTAATGGAGAGCAAAAGTAAAATTAACGAAAATAAAAATACTTTTTTCATATTCCCTCCAAATAAATCAACACACCGGAGCCCCTAATGTGAATTAGGGACTCCGCAACACTCATCTCAAAATTACAAACATTTTTCGAGATATTACTTCACCGTTAAAAATAATTGATAGAGTATAAACACCCTGGGGCAGGAGTTTGGTTTGTACTTCAAGATCGGCTTTTTTATCTTTAATTGTATATTGTTGAGAAAAAAGCTCGTTACCAAAGAGGTTATTGATTTTCAAAATCAACTCACCANCCCTTTCAAAATCAGCAAAAATTTTCAAGGCTTCGTTTGCAGGTACTGGGAAAATCTCAAATTTCATATTCCCTCTCAGTGAATTATCTTCCCCCCAGCTATCATCACCCCTTCTTGGGGATGGGCTATAAT
>RCNO01000108.1 GCA_003731685.1 Bacteroidetes/Chlorobi group bacterium MS-B_bin-24 | reverse complement strand
CAAAAAATTAAAAGATCTTCCGGATATTGAATGACATGAACCGCATCGAAAAACTCATTGCCGAACTTTTAATTAATTTGGTGTTCTCCCCCCCATTCCCCTTAATCAAAGAGGTGGAAATTCGCAGATTTGACGAACTACCCAAATTCCTTTTTAGCAAAAGGGTGTCAGTCTGAAGGACTGACGAGGTATCATGAACTATGAACCGCATCGAAAAACTCATTGCCGAACTTTGCCCNNATGGCGTGGAGTGGAGAAAGCTGGGGGAGGTGTGTGGATTAATTACAACAGGTAAATTAAACGCTAATGCGATGGAGGAAAATGGAATCTATCCATTCTTTACTTGTGATGAAAAGCCTTATAGAATAAATACTTACGCCTTTGATTTAGAAGCTATACTTATATCAGGTAACGGAAGTAAAGTAGGACATTTGAATTATTATAAAGGAAAATTTAACGCTTATCAAAGAACATATGTTCTTGGTTTGTTTAGTGAATTAATCAGACCAATGTTTTTGTTCCATTTTCTTAAAGGACACTTAAAAAATTACATATTTATAAATTCCAGAAAAGGCTCAGTTCCATACATAACACTTCCAATGTTGCAAAATTTTCCCATCCCCATTCCCCCACTCTCCGAGCAGGAGCGGATTGTGGCTATACTGGACAAATTTGATGCGCTGGTTAACGATCTTACTAGTGGCTTGCCGGCNGAAATCGAAGCCCGGCGTAAGCAATACGAGTATTATCGCGATAAATTGTTAAATTTTAATCGTTATCATTGTAGGATCGATTCCCATAGGGAGAATTGTAAGGGCGATTACCATAGGGAGAATTGTAAAGGCGATTCCCATAGGGAGAATTGTAAGGGCGATTCATGAATCGCCCCAAAAATTATAAACAACAAGTATGAAATACAATCCACAAATACATCATCGCCGTTCTATCCGTTTGCAGGGATACGATTATTCGCAAAACGGTGCGTATTTTATAACCTTATGCACCCACAACCGCGAATGTTTGTTCGGGCAAATACAAAACGGACAAATGATTTTAAACGAATACGGCAAAATTGTAGAACAATGTTGGAACAATTTGTCCAATCATTATGATAATATTGAATTGGATGCATACGTTATAATGCCAAATCATTTTCACGGAATAATATTGATAACTGATAACGTTGATAACGTTGATAACGTAAGGGCAATTCGTGAATTGCCCATACATGAATTGCCCATACATGAATTGCCCCGACAGCAACAGAAACAGAGACAACAACAACGCCGTAAAATGCTATTGCCAAAAATCGTTGGACGGTTCAAAATGAATTCCGCAAAACAAATCAATCAAATGCGTAATACACCAGGAATTTCTGTTTGGCAACGGAATTATTACGAACACATTATCCGTGACGAAAAATCATTGGAAAACATTAGAAATTATATCATCAATAACCCCGCAAAATGGCAGGATGATGATTATAATCTTACAAACAGGTGAACTATGACAAACAACACAAAATACAATTTAGTAGCCGATAATCCCGAAAGCACGGTAGTAGCTGAATACCAGCCCGAATGCCGCACAGAAACAAGCTACCAAACCGAAGCCGAATTAGAAAAAGCCTTCATCAACCGTCTGCAAGAGCAAGGTTATGAGTATCTCTCTATAAAAAGCGAAGCAGACCTTATTAACAACCTTCGTAGGTGTCTGGAAAAACTCAACAACCTCACCTTTACCGATGCCGAATGGGAGCAATTTTTCAAAACCGAAATTGCCAACCCCAACCACAACATCGAAGACAAAACCACCACCATTCAGGAAGATTATATCAAAATTCTACAACGCAAAGACGGAAGTACCAAAAACATTTATTTGCTCGATAAGCAACACATTCATAACAACCGTCTGCAAGTCATCAATCAATACGAAACCGAAAGCGGCCAGCGAGCCAACCGCTACGATGTTACCATTCTGGTAAATGGTCTGCCGCTGGTACATATCGAGCTTAAACGCCGTGGCGTAGCATTGGAAGAGGCTTTTAATCAAATTAACCGCTACCAGCGCGAAAGTTTTTGGTCGGGAACCGGACTGTTTGAATATATTCAAATTTTTGTTATTTCTAACGGAACGCATACCAAATATTACAGCAATACTACCCGTTGGCAACATATCAAGGAGACAAGCCAGTCCAAAGCTCCGAAGGGCAAACGCACCAGCAACAGTTTTGAGTTTACCAGCTGGTGGGCAGATGAGACAAACAAACCCATCATGGACTTGATGGACTTTGCCAGAACTTTTTTTGCCAAACATACGCTTTTAAATATCCTTACCCGCTACTGTGTGTTTACTACCGATCGGCTCCTTTTGGTGATGCGTCCGTACCAGATTGTGGCTACTGAAAAAATTTTGAGGAAAATAGAAATCAGCACCAATTACAAAAAGCTGGGAACCATCGAAGCCGGAGGTTACATCTGGCACACTACCGGTTCGGGCAAGACGCTTACCAGCTTTAAGACGGCTCAACTGGCCAGCAAGCTGCCCTATGTGGACAAAGTGCTCTTTGTGGTTGACCGCAAAGA
>RCNO01000107.1 GCA_003731685.1 Bacteroidetes/Chlorobi group bacterium MS-B_bin-24 | reverse complement strand
AACTCCATCATACGCCCGAATGTTGCATCTTCTAACTCATTCGTATATTCGGTGGCAAACCAATGAAAGAATTTTGTTCCAGGTATAAAACACTCAAAATCAACCTTCATTTGCACTGCTTGTTCATCTTCTTCTCTATCTGCTCGTAAATCATCTCGACGGGTATTAAACGCTTCGTCGGTAAAGCTTCGAACGAATTTGTTTGCTCTGGGGTCGGTTCGCAAAAATTCAGGCAAGAAATCTGAATATTCACGGCAAACTGGAAAAGCGTGTCCTACTTTTAGTTTTCCCTGTATCATTTGATTCCCAATAGCCCCACCCATTAAAGAAAGTGGTGGGAACATTTTNCGAATCTTGCGACGCAATTCTAAATCAATTACCCCAACAGTTGCTTCTGTGCTTTCCAAAGCACCACCGCTGAAAAACACATGATATAGCTTCGGATTAAGTTCCTCAACATTGTAATCCAAATTCGTAAAGAAATCCTTCATAAGCATTCTGCGAAGTTTCCCTCGAATAGCATTACCGTTAATATAAGGAATCTGCACTTCCCCAAGTCCATCTACATACATAAAAATTGAACGCAGAATCGGTGTGCTTCCTGTTTTTTCGTTGCCACCGTGGTGAATAGTTGTTTTTGCAATCATATAGCCTTCATACTTCTTAATCATTTTGAACCTCTAATTTGTTAAACAAAGAATTTTCCACATTTTCAATCTTTTTCTTTTCCTGTAAACGCTCGCTCTTAATCTGTTTTGCTTTCATAATCGCACGCACACAAAAAGGAATATGCTCGGTCGAAAGTGTATTCAAAATCCAATACTGATGCGGTCGAATCTCGTCTAAAACAACTTGCGCTTCCTCGGGTAAACTCTGTAACCCGAAATAATTGCATAGTTTCGATGCAAAAGCGTATAGATTCTCCCGCCGTGCTGCCGCTCGAACTCGATGGTTGAAAATATCGTGCGCATTCTTGGAAGTATGCATCTTCCCCCAATTAATTCGTGAATAAAGAATAGCAAGAAAATCCACAAGCTTTTGCTCTAATTCGTTATGATCAGCAGACATAAACCATAACCTCCCATAAAGGTTGTGAAACAAACTCTTTTGCTTTGCGAAGTTCTAATTCGAAATTGTTCTCAATGCTGCGTCGATAAGTATACATTGAAAATTCACCGCTCGTAAGTTCTGTTTTGGAGACTTTTTTCTCTCGTAAGAACTTAATAAGTTCTGCAAACTCAACTACTTGCCTATATTCCGCTAAAACACATCCCACAAAATCAGTATGAATAAAAAATTTTTGCTTCGAAAAATTCACATATCGAAAGCCTTGTAACCAGCCTTGTTTCTGCCCAGTGGAAGTAATATATACTGCAAAAGGAATAGGCTTCTCTTCTGTTGTAAGAAATTCCAAAACCTGCTCTCTTTTCAAAAACTCAACCCCACAGGGCGTAATTTTCCAACTACGTCGTCGAAAATCTTGATTTCGGAAAAATGCATTGCACGATGGACACAAAACATTACCATATGCAAGATGAGAAAATGCTGTAAAAGTGCTCGAAAACTCCACGGGGAACCCTTCTTCGGTCTCAACACCGCAGAGAATACAAGTTCCTGCTTCCTCACCTTTGGCATTCCGCATTTCAGAAGGCAAGAGATACGAAATCGCCTTAATTCCTTCCACTATACCTCCTAACAGTATTTTGNGAAACATTTAGAAGTTGCGAGACTTGGCGGATTGAATAACCCTTTTCCAGTAAAAGCGGAATAATGCGAGATAAAAATTTGGGAAAGGAACGCAAAAAAGGGATATATAGATTAGTGCCTCCAAATTCCTGCACCAATTTCCTGAAATTTTCAATTCCTATTCGTTCTGCTATCTCTCGGGCATCATCGGTGAGGTCATCAATTTGGAGTTGGTTGTAGATTTCCTTTTCTTTTTGCATATTCACCCAAAATTTGTTTTACTTCCTCGATGCTGCATATTACAAAATATTTCCCCCCAGCTTTTTCAATCTGTGTTTGGTTCCACGACTGCAAAGGTGATTGTTTGCCTTTCGGGCTTTTCACCTCGAAAGCCCAGAACTCTCCATCAAGACAATATAAAATATCCGGAACTCCACTTCGATTTGCCACCACTACCTTGACCGCATATCCCCCCTGCGATTCAAGGTATTTCAAAATTTTTCGCTGTATGTCGCTCTCTCGCATTTGAGAAATGTTGATTTGTAACACATACTAAAATAATACAAAGGAGCCGAAGATATGCGGTCTTCGGCTCCAAAACGCATTAAACTTATAAGTTTAACACCTTATTGACTACTTCCAACCCCGAAGGGTTGGAACGCAAGACCGCCCGTGAATATAAATTCTGGTCTGGCTCGAACAACAACACTAGGGAACACCACAACATTACCTCGAAAAATCCTTATAGGAAACAACCCGAATTTGCCTCGAAAACCGCCCCTGGAAAACAGGCAACAAATGCCTCGAAAATAAGAAATAGGGAACATCTCAACAATGCCTCGAAAAGAAGGAATAGGGAACATTGTTCGAAAGCCTCACAAGCTTACAACGGATAACACAAAGGCTTGGGCTCGCAAACAAATCTTAAACAGAATGCTGCTTATGGCTCGCATATTGCTTTTGTTTAGGAAATTTAGTC
>RCNO01000106.1 GCA_003731685.1 Bacteroidetes/Chlorobi group bacterium MS-B_bin-24 | reverse complement strand
TAGAGCGTCTCGTTTGCACCGAGAAGGTCAGCGGTTCGACTCCGCTAGGGTCCACCATATTGAATTATCCATCTCGCTCGGGGCTTCGCCACTCGTTTCGGCGGATAGTTTTGCGAGGAAATCAAAGAGCTTTGTGAAATTAATTAAAATTTTTTGCTCGCTGNTTTGGCGGTTCAAGCTGATTCTTTGGAGAAAATGTTTCATTCCCGAAAAATTTTCTTCCAAAATGAGATTTTTGGCTTGGTTGGCCTCTAAAATCCAGTTTCTAGTGAGTTCGAGCCAATGATTTCCTTTTCGCTCGCTCAAAGTCGGATAATTTTTCCTCCAAAGTTTTCTTTTCGCTCGTCAACGCGTTTTTCTTTTGCTAAAATTCGGCAAGTTCAAAAGTTCCTTCAAGGTAAGCGTCGGTTAGGCGGCTTATTTTTGTTTTGAGTTCGTCAACTTTCTTTTTAAGATTTTGAGCGAAAAGGTCTGATATTTGGNGGTTCTCGTTTTCCCATTCTTTCAATTTATCTAAAAATCTATCTCGCCAAACATCAGGCAAAGAAACTTTTTGACATTGTTCCTTTATTTGCTCGGCTAATTTTTNTTGCTGCAAAAAGCGCCTTTGAGAACATTTTTTAGTTTTGCTTTTGTAGGTGCAGTGATAATAGACAAATTCAAGCCCGCTTTTCTTGATTTGTTTTTCCGCGGTAATGGCATAGCCACACTCGCCGCATCTGGCAAAACCTAAAAACTTGAAATCTTTTTGCTTTGACTTTTTGCGGAGCTTGCCTTTGTCTTTCAAGACTTGCCGGATTTGGTCAAAAAGTTTCTTTGAAATCATTGGCTTATGGCTCCTCTGATGAAGCTCACCGCAGTAAAGAAAATGTCCGTAATAAAAAGGATTTTTCAAAATATGCTCAACCGATGACAAGGACATTTTCTTTCCGCTTTTCGCGCCAACCAAGCCAAGAGAAAACATTTTGTCGCAAATTTGCGATAAAGTGTAATTTCCAGTGGCAAAAGCCTCTAAACATTCTTTCACTTTGCGAAATGTTTTTTTGTCCGGCTCAATCGTGCGAAGTCGTGGCTCGTTGAAATAACCAAGCGGAGCTTTTGCTGAAAACTCGCCTCGCCTGATTTTCTGTCTAATCTCTCGCAAAATGTTTTCTCTTAAATTGTCGGTGTAATATTTCACCTGTCCGAAAGCGACACTCAACATAAATTTTCCTTGCGGTGTCGCTTCAAACCAAAATGTGGGAAATTTTAGCGATTGGATTTTTCCGGTATCCACAAGATAGATAATCCTTCCGCCATCAATTGAATTTCTGGCTAATCTGTCGGGATTCCACGCTAAAATTCCCAAAGCGTTGCCTTTTTCAATTTCGCCAAGCATTTCGTTAAAAATTGGTCGCCCCGGTTCTTTGGCAGTTTTGCTTTCGGTAAATTCTTTTACGACAAAAAGATTATTTTGCTTGGCGAAATCCCGAAGTTCGGCAAGTTGTGCTTCAATAGATAAAATTTGTCGTTCTTCTTCCTCGGTTGATTTTCTGCAATAGATAAAGTATTTGATCATAGTTTTTACTCCTTAATTTTATTTGAAAAAGGCAACGCTTTACACCGACAATTTGATAAAATCTCGCTTTGCCTTTCGCCTTTGGCGAAAAAAAATCGGCTTTTGTTTTTTTAAAACAAGCAAACTTTTCAAGTTTACAAACCACCAAATCAGCCAGCAAAAACTTTCAATTGATTTCAAAAAGCCATTTGATTTCCTCGCAAATGTTCCCGCCGAAACGAGTGGCGAAGCCCCAAGCGAGATGGATAATTCAATATGGTGGTGTCTGCTGGACGATGTCAGAACCTTTTTCCAGCAAAATCCAGAGGATTTTGCTGATTGACCCGCCCAGCATTTCCGCCCGCCTGACGGCATTCTGCTAACGCAAAATTGCGGAAACGCTTTCCCACCCCCAGCCCCCCTTTTCTTTTTGCCCGCTCGCTTTCGGGCTTCGTCCAATTTTTTTGCGGACGGGCTATTATTAAAATCCATAGTCGTCCTTGCCCCACCCACCCAGTGCGCGGGCGACAATAAGGAACTCCCTAATTTCGATTGACTAAATACAGAAAATTTCATGTATCATCNCTTGATGATAAAGTGATAGTATCACTACTAACTATAGTAGTAAAGTTATACGAATATGTCAAAGGGAAAATCCACAATTGGNGAGAACATTAAGAAGTACCGAAATAAACTCGGTATTTCGCAAGATGTCTTATCAAAAAGGGCAAATCTTGCTTTTCATACGATTGCCAAAATTGAAGCAGGGGCAACCCCTAATCCCACCATTGAAACGGTTAAAAAGATCGCGGGCGCTCTTGGCGTTTCGCTCGATAATTTAATGAAGTAATTTTTATGTCATCAACAGTTAAAGAAAAAACCGAAAATAAAAATGGCTTGGTGTTTGTTAAAGAAGTAGCCAAGTATTTTATGGATTTTTTGGAAACTGATTTTCACAAGAGAAAAAATCCAAAACGAAGCATTCAGTTGCGAAGTAATAATAATTTACTTATCGGTTTGAACCTCAATAAATATCCGTCCTTTAATAATATTGTATGGAAAGCAATCAATCACGCATTTGATAAAAATATTCTCAATACAATTCAGAAAGGAGTTTATCGAACAAATATCCCCAAAAATCT
>RCNO01000105.1 GCA_003731685.1 Bacteroidetes/Chlorobi group bacterium MS-B_bin-24 | reverse complement strand
CAAGCCTCAATTTCTTTCTTTGGGAATGTAAAGCCTCGAACAGAAGTAGTTTACAAGAAATTAGAAGATAGGTGGCTGGGAATCGTAAAAAAACTATATCACGGTTCAGGATATTTCAAAGATTACGCAATGAAGCATATTTACATACCTACCCCGCTGGTAAAATTCTATGTTGTTGGAGATAAAGAAGGGTTATTAGAGATACTTTCCGAGCTAGTTTCACTGGGAGATAATTCCCGTTTAGGCTGGGGATATATCAGCAGCATCGAGATAACCTCAATTAGTGAAGACAAGAGTATAGTTCACGAAGGGAAAGCGATGCGTCCCATACCTGTGAGATTTTGCAGAAGTTGGGCTGATTCTTTTCTTCTTGCTTGGCGTCCGCCCTATTGGTCAACCGATATGGTAGAAGAATGTGTTCCACCAGGTTCAGAAGTCGAGCTTTTACCAGAAACTATCGAAAAGATGAGGTTATGAACAAACGCTGGCGTGAAACATTTTCCTTGTGGGCTCAAAGTGAGGAATTCACCCAGAAAGTTGCTGAGGCAAGACAGATAATTAAAGATGCGTTGAATGATTTTCAAAAGCCATATTGCTCATTTTCGGGTGGAAAAGATAGTCTCGTGATGACTCATCTCGTTTGGCAAATGAAACCAGATATTGATGTTGTAACCTTGGATTATTCGAGGAACTTTTTGCCATTGCGATATCTTTTGGAAATTAAAGATATTGCGAAAAAATTAGGATGGAATCACAGAGTAATTCGCAGCCGAATTTTAGAAAAAGATGAGAACGACGGAATACCTCGAATGATGCAAGTTTTGAACCGAGAAGTTACGCCTTTTTTATTGCGTGAAGGTTTTGATCTTGCCTTTGTTGGAATAAGGAAAGAAGAGTCATCAGCAAGGAAACATCGGATTGAGGGGCATAGTAATCTTACTAAAATACCCGAAGTGCATCCAGTTGCTAATTTTACTTGGATGGATATTTGGGCATATATTATTTCACGAGATTTGCCATATATGAGGTTTTACGATATCTATGGGAAAGTTGTAGGTTGGGAAAACGTAAGATTTTCTACCTTTTTTGATAAGGAGCTTGAAACCCTAGGTGGTTCTAATCTTGATGGGTATTTTTCTTATAGGTATCGTTACAAGTCTCCTCAAAAGCGAAATTAGGAATATTTTCAAGTATTATTTCACTTTCTAAAATATCTTTTTCTGTTTATAACTTTTGCGCAAAAGGTTTCCAAGGAATCAGCCAAATAATATCCATCGACCCAAACCTTTCGCAACAGCCTACCATAAACATCAAAATTGTTCTGGGTATAATCCTTGAACAGTAAAACCTTCTTGTTTTCAATCTTATCTCTTACAAATCTCAAAGCCTGCCAACCTAAATCATATGCTTTATCAATGTCAACTCCTGCCTCATCAGCTTGCTTTTGCAATCGGTTATTCCTATGAATTTCAAAACAATCAATTCCTACCAAACGTATCTTATACCGCTGCGAATCGTAATAAAACTCATAAGTATCTCCGTCAATAACCCGGGTTATAGTAACCCAACAAGAGTCGTCGTAAACTGGATTTTTTGTCTGAGCTTGTGCTACTTCTATTAAGGTTATAGAAAGAACAATAAGAAAAATAAACTTATTCATTTTATTTCCTCAAAATACTACAATATTCGAAATTATAAAAAAAATAAAAATCCCCCTTGTGAAAATAAAAATTTCACAAGAGGGATAAAAAACAAAAGTGTGATTTTAGTCCTCCGGGAACAGCCGGTCCCGAAGGTATTTCTCAAGAATATGTTCGACCATCTTGGTTATGCTGCGTTTCGAATCTTTGGCAAACGCAGCAAGCTTTTCGTAGATGTCCGGAGGCAGTAATATTTGAACTGCCTTCCGGTCATAATCTGCGATTACTCGGGCGGACGNGCAATCTTTCGTGAGAAGATGTCGAGCCCAATCCTCCCAGCGATTTTGGTCGATTGGTGGAGTGTCGACGATGATTCCCCGGTCATTGTCCCAGTGATAGATATTCCCCTCCTCGTCGATACACATCCATCCGGGAATAATTTTTTCAGGGTCGTAGTCTTTCGCAACGCCGACCCAAGTATTGCGTTCCGAGTCCCAATGCTCATAGCAGTAGGGCTCGGCAAGTTCTTCATTTTTCATAACTATAAGTTTCATTTCCAACCTCCTTTATTTTTTTTAAAAAAATTAGGGCGGGCGAACCCGCCCCGTTGAAATTATTATTGATACAAAAAGAATGCCTCGGGTGTTTCCCGAAGCAGCTCAACGGCGTAACTCCAAGAGAAATCGTAATCGACATAAGCCTGGGCATCAATCTTCCCTGCAACAGGGTCGTAGGGATAAACAAATCCATCATTGAAAATTGCGACCCATTCGCAATTTTCGTATGGGTCTGGAAGCGAAGCGTTTGGCATTGCGATGGCTTGGATTTCAAGCCCTGCGAGTTCGAGATTGCGATTGTTGTTCATTGTTGTTCCTCCTTTTTGGTTTAACATATTGTTTATTTTTGGGGTTTGCCCCCATTTTTTTCTTGTCTTTTCTATTTTCATCTCTTCTCTCATTTTTTTTCATTTCCATTTTTTGTTCAATACAAAATTATAAAAAAAAATTTAAATATCCAAATATTTTTTAAAAATTTTTTAGAAATTTT
>RCNO01000104.1 GCA_003731685.1 Bacteroidetes/Chlorobi group bacterium MS-B_bin-24 | reverse complement strand
ACTTCGCTTTGAAAATTTGTTTTTGATAAGTAATTTTGTTAAACAAAATTAAAGGGACAAAAAATGAAAAAAATATATTTTGTTCTGTTGTTGACAATATTTTTAGGCTTTGTTGCAGGGAACAAAGCCAGCGGACAGGGAGTGTGCCAAAATTGCCCTCAACAATACCCCTTTTGCTATACCTTAACTATACCGGAGAGCGTTTGCCCTAGTCTTGAACCAAACACAGTTACATTCTGCTATAATATAGAGTATTGTCCGAACCGAATAGATATTTTTGTTTTAGAACTCGAAATTAGACTTGAATGCTACAATGACTTTTGGGAGTGGTTCCTAAATTGGATAGGGAATAATATTGCAAGCCTGTGTGGGTATAAACCTTGCGACGAACCACTACCAATGGAAATTTATTACACTGTTCCAATCTGCGGTAGAGTAGAATGGTATGGTTCACATCGAAAATTAGTTTATAGGTATGGGCAAGGAGATTGCGACAAAAGATGTGTATCAAAAATGCTTTGGTGTATAAATGGGAATCAAAACTATTGGTTTGTTGTTAGTAAAACAGTTATTGGGACCGGTGATTGTCCTGAAATCAATTATATGGACCTTTTCAGCACCGACCCTGCGAGTCAATACTATCAGTGGGGAATTGATTGCACACGGATTATCGGTGTAAATTGTGAAATGGAATAAACAAATTAAGGTGAAATATGGGAAAAGAAAAAATTTTTCTGAACCCGGGAACTTGGTGGGCAGTTGTTGCCCACCGGGCTCTCTTTGTATTTTTCTTTCTGGCGTTAATTCCTAACAACGCTTTTTGTTATGACTTTAATTTAGATCCAATCAAAATAAACTTTAATGGGTCGGTTGCGACAAAAAGGAATATTATTGTTTACGGTGACTTTGGCGCATACTTTATCTCTACCGATAAAGGCAAAAGTTGGGAAAAACGCTCAGTCGGCATTTACAAAGATATTTTCGATTTGCAGTATTTCAACGATACTCTTTGGGGAATTGTCGAGGATAATTATGTGATTGTATCAGCCGACGAAGGTTTTAACTGGAAAATTTACGATTTAAATTTGCCCGAGGAGTTAATCGTCAAAATGATTGTTGACCCAGAATTTTTATTCTTTCGAGGCAAGAAAACAATTTATAAAACAGACCATAAATTAAAAATAATAAAAGCGATTACATCCGATACATTGGCAATTAGTTTATCTACAATTTATGAATATAACCAAGATTTTCCCTTGAAATATAAACTCAGAACATATTTACCTTTTATTAACTTTTTTTTCTGGAAAGGCAGGTTAATTGTTAATTCTTACAAGAAGTTCGCATCTGGTTATTCTAAAATAATTGAAATTGACCCAGATTTAAACAAAATAAATTTAACTGATTTCATAGGCAAAATGCCATTTAAAAATGATTCGATGACTTTTGGGATTGATTGGTTTGCAAAACAAAATGGAAGGGATTTGGTCTCAATTTCGGGTCACATTTTTTATACGGACTCATCTTTGAGCAACTTGGAATACTTTTTTAACAGTTCTAATTTTCTAAACTACCTTGATAGTACAGGGAAAATCAGTAATAAGAAGGATTCGCAGGCTGATGGGATTTATTATTATAGTAAGTTTTTCAACAAGAATGAACTATATGGTACATACTTTAAGGAAAGGAATTCTCAAAATCCAACGTCGCTGGTTTATTTAAAAAAATATGTTAATCGAAACGGAAAAGATACATTCGAAATAGTTGGTACTCCTTTCAGGGATATTTATTATTTTTCAAGTGTTTTTTACGTTTTAGAAGAACTTCTTGGTGGTAGTCGTTATAATGGTATTTCAAAAGATTTTGGTTATTCCTATGGTCCACCTCGATTAAATATTTTCTTCGATTCGGTAGTAGTTTTTTCTTCTTTTAGAAACATTTTCTTGTTTTCTACTAATCTTGGACAAAGTTGGCAATTGTTTTCTGCTATCAGTGGAACTCCAAAATATATCTTAAACGATACTTTTTATTTGTTTACAAATGTGTACTGTCAAAGTATTCCTTCAGCTTCTTCTTTCGATATCAACAGAATTTTCCATAATGGGTCCAGCGCTCCATTGATTTTTTTCGATACTTTAACAGGAACTAAAAGTACAACCTATGCTTCTTACTATGATATACCATTATTCTATTTAGATTCAACGGGTTTTGGTTTTGCAATTGGGAATCAAGACGGTGGTATTAGCCTTCAAATGCCTGGGTTTTTTATGGTTACCTATAACAATTGGCAAAATTTTAATTTCCGAACTTCACAGTTCTATCTTCAGCAAGTAAAAGTCGGGCAACCGCCCCGTTACCCGAGCAACTTATGTCGCTTGGATACAACGCTTCTTATTGCGGTAAATGATACAAGCCGAATTAAATGGAATTTCTATGTTTATCAAATTTGGATTGGCGATACTAGCCTCGTTAACTTTAAAAAATTACCACTTGATACAACATCAAACATAGCAATAATTTATATTATGCCCCGTACAGTTGCCGATTTCGACGCTATCTGTATCTGGAGCGACCCGATAGACACAACCCAAACGGCTCTCGAGATTCGCAGGACACAGGACACTGGTCATACTTGGACAGTTTTGCATAGAATATATAGTCACGACTGGGGTGGTCAAATCAGCCAGATTTATGAGTTGAACAAGGATTCGATTTTTATTACGCTGAAATTTCCCGATAGGGTCTATCTTTACGACAGGATACAGGACAAGTT
>RCNO01000103.1 GCA_003731685.1 Bacteroidetes/Chlorobi group bacterium MS-B_bin-24 | reverse complement strand
TCCTGCCACCCGTTCGGTCCATACCAGTAATATTGGGCAGAAGTATCGGGATACAAATGCATCCTCCCTTCGAGATGGATCTCTTCCCCTTCGCATACCTCGCTCGGTCCCAATGCAAGCACTCCCCGCGGCGGGTAAAAGTATTCGAAGTAAATACTGCTATACAAACCATCTAATGGGGAGAAGAAAAAAGTAGCAAAAACTGAATCCCACCTTGATGTAAAATAAGGTTTATTAAAAGGAATATAATCTGAATCATTTGGAATGCTATGTGGAAATTTTATAGTATCACAAAAAAGAAATTCAACTTCGGGTTCCTTTGCAAAACTATCCATATTGTTCAACTGAAAATATCTTATTATAAAAGTGGAATCGTAATATTTGTCCTCAACCTTATTTTTTGAAGAAAAAATTGATGAAGAAAGAGAATCAAGAAAAGATAAAGTTACCAGGTACCATTTACCCTTGTAAGTAGGGAAAAAAAGATATTTAATAACGGAACCCCCTTGCCCAACAAGAATTTTAGGTAACGAAAAAAATTTACCTAATGTTTTCATTTTCATTCTTTCCAACCAATCTAAAGAAGTAAATTTATTTTGCAACCACTGGGTAACACTAGCCCTGATGGAATCTAAATTCAATATAGAAAGTGATAATTTCCAACGGTCTACATACAAAACATCACCCGAGAAAGAAAAAAAGGAAATGGGAGAAGAAACTATTGGACCTGGAAAACTTAATGGTGTTACAAAAAATGGTAGATTTAAAATATCTGTCTCAGCGGGAAGGGAATCTATGTTAAAGTAATATTCAATAAAAGAACTACCTAGGTCGCTTGCATTACTAATTGGAGTTAAGTTGCCATTTTTATTGTCAAAATTGAAAAGATAAATTCTTGTAAAATTAAAATCAATATAACCCGGTTCCAATTTTTGGGTTAAGTTGCAATAGAACAATTGGAATGAAATTAGATTTAAGTTAGGGGAAAAGGTCAGCAAAGCATGCATTGGATATAAATTGTTACTTATTTCGAATATTTTAAACTTATTGATTGGAATTATCCGAAAATTCGAATCTCCATCATCAATCAAATAATAGAGTGTAATGAAACAAACGTTCGAATCTGGGTTGTTATAAGAAGAAAAGAATGGTAAATATAACTTAAAAATCCACCAATCCTTATTATTATCTGCTCTAAGTACCCAAAAGGTAGGAAATATTAAAGAATGCTTGTAAAACGTATCTGGTTTTAGATTTCTAAAAAAATTATTATCAGGAACCTCAGCCGAAAGGCTATCATAAAATTTTTTTTCGTGAACTTTTGTAATTGAAAAATTTATTGTATCGTTTCGGAAAAGTTTTATCCTAAAATAGGAGCGAAGCTTTAATGTATCAATTTCGTAATTCAATTGAAAGTAATTATTCTCATCTATTAAACTTGGTATGAATAAGTTGTAAGGAGATTGTGTTAAAGGGTACCAAAAAGTGTCTATATCGATTATGTTCATTTTCCCATCGTAGGTAGGCGATAAAATAAAATAATCAATCGCAGATTGGTTTCTAATTTTGGGGTTCCATACAGGATGCCAATTATGAAAATAACGAAATCCTAATCCACCCCATTTTTGTAGCACCAATTTCCCCTGTGCATTGTAAACATAAGTTGGTACAAATGGTGGTATTCGTGTAATATTATTTACTAAATAAATATCCCCAAAGTTATACGTGAACGGCACTGTATAATTCTTTTTATTTATTAATTGCTTTAATTGCTTAGTGCTTTTTTGGTTTGGTGTTGGTTTGTTGTTCAAAAAAAAGTAATGCCATTGCAAAGGATATTGATAATAAGACATGTTATCTTCTGCAAAGAATAAAGGAATTTCATCAGCTATAAAGGTTTTTCCCATCAAAACCTGAATACAAATGAAAAAAACACCAAATGAAAGACAAAATAATTGAAATAACCGAAATAGGATTTTTGTTTTCATAATACCTCCATAAATTTTAAAATACATAAATTTTAAAATAGGGTGAAAAGCGGGGCAACCCAGTGGTTGCCCCTTAAATCATTAGTAAATAGAAATCCTAATGTCTTTAAACAAAATTTCGTTCCCTTTTAGAATCATAACAAAATTAATTAAATTTTTGGGTTTTGGTATTGTAAATATTGCCAAATTTTCGGTTTGTATATTCGGACTTGCAGCGGCAATTTTTTCACCTAAAAGGTTGAAAAATTCTAAATGCAATGTCTCTACTTTGCCTAAATCTCCTTCTAACAAAATTGTAAGTAATTCGCCCTCTTCTTTGTAAGTTAAGTTAATCTTCTGGTTCTCACCTTTATCATATTCTGGAGGTGCGATAACCGCAATTTTTGGCAAAGGTTCATATAGAGGCATAAGATTGTCGTCAACCAAAGTATCACATTCTGGATGGCAATTGTTTACACATTCAAAACCTGGATAATTAATTATATTTTTTGCTTGTAACAAAGGTTGGGGTCGATTAACTACGGTATATTGAATTTCACAACATTCATCCTCGGTTTCACACGGCGAGATTCTGCTATAATTATAGCCAGTAACCCTTGTCCAGCAATTGTAGCTTACTAAAATGAAAAAATCTTTATTAGGATAGTCATTTTGTTTTAACTCTTTGAGAATACGTTTTACCATATCTGTTATAAAAACGCCATCTCTTATATTACCTCCATTCGGTCCAAGTTGTATGAATTTCAATCTAAATTTAACATACGGACTAGGGCTAGGGCAATCCGCTTCTTCATAGCAAGCAATTACCCTACAGCCTTGCACATCGGCTATAATATAGTTTTCATACGGATTAAATTGCCAAGGACTCGTTGGACAAGGGTCTTG
>RCNO01000102.1 GCA_003731685.1 Bacteroidetes/Chlorobi group bacterium MS-B_bin-24 | reverse complement strand
CCCTCCACCTGTTTGTATCATCAAGCTGACGAATTAAACAATGCACCGCGTCCGCTTGTTCCCAATTCGCTTTAAAAATTTTCTTAAACAAATTCAAAAAATTATGTTTAACAAATTTTAAAGGAGATAAAAATGAAAAAGATTGGTTTTATATTGGCTTTATTTTTGTTAACTTCATTTAATAGCTATTTGCTTAAAGCGTATTTCTCTGAAAATCCAGGTGGTGGGGGCTATTGTTGTAGTGCATCAAGTTTTCTGGGGCTTTCTAATTGCACAATTGGGTCTTGCCCAGCTGGTACGTGTTGTCATTGTGAAGGAGGTCTTTTTACCGCAAAATGTTATTGTGCAGATTGTAATTTACCCACCCCTCCATTAAGAACCATTCCTACCCTGACTCCAAAACAAAGAACCGATGCCAATGATTTTATCCAATGGTGTGATAACCAATCAGAGAATATTAAACAACNAGCTCCAATTGTAACTCAAATTTTATCTGCAATTGACCAAAATAATCAAACCCAATATGATTATTGGGAAACACAATTTAGGAATGCTTTTATAAATATGAGCGCTGAAGAGCAAAAAATTTGCAACGATTGGGCTATTGCACGAGGGTATTAATTAAAAGGGGGGTTATGGCAAAGCTGCCGTAACCCTCTCCAAATAAATAATATGAAATTTTTAAAAACAATTGGGGTAAACAAATGAAAAAATTATTTGGTCTTGTTGTTGGGTTATTTTTAACAATTTCAATTTTATGTTCCCAAGCGTTTGAATATAAAATTACGGGAAGAATACTTGATTGTAACGGGGAACCTATTAAGGTTGCTCATTGTCACGTGATTTTACCAGAGGGTTATATTACCTATTCATCACCAACAGATTCTAAGGGACGATTTAAAGTTTCTTTTTCAATGGAAAGGAGTAATTTCGTTATGGTGTACTTTACCGGCGTAAACCATAAACGAGATTCACTACTTGTATTCTTTCCAAAAGCAACTAAAGAAATTAATTTAGAGGTAAAGTTAGCACCATATATAATTAAGGAGAACATAGCCCCAACTATTATTGGTAATTTTGAAGGTTCTAATAAGAAACAAGCCCTTACAATGGAATCTATTGATAACGGGAAATATGTCAAAACAGTCAAGTTTCGACCCAGAAATGGTGTCCCAAAAGATACGCTAAGGTACGAAATAGGCGGAATAGTACCTAAAAGGTATATTAATGGCACTTTCCAAGATTTTTATGTTTATGACGGAGACGGTGACTATATGTCTTGTTTAGTTACAAATGACACTATTGTAAAAATTGAATTTGACCCATCTTTATTTCCCACAAAAGAATGTGAAAGTACCATAACTTCCAGTGATACTATAATAAATTATCACATAAGTATTTTTAACTTACTAAAAAGCATAAGAAATACAGTTACATACGATGAAAGTCTAAAAGCACAACAAGATTCGCTTATTTCTTTGGCGTGTAAACATTTGGAAAATTTATCAAAATTATTATCTTTT
The DNA here is from genome assembly GCA_003731685.1 of Bacteroidetes/Chlorobi group bacterium MS-B_bin-24. Classification (GTDB taxonomy): domain Bacteria; phylum Bacteroidota; class Ignavibacteria; order Kapaibacteriales; family UBA2268; genus Naka2016. The sequence continues at coordinate 1,376 of RCNO01000102.1, read as the reverse complement.
AATCAACCAGACCTAAACACAAGAAAAATGATTTTAATGGATTATTTATTATATTCCACCTATTTATTTAGATTTCAAAAAGCAGAAGAAATAAATAAAAATTTCATTAAAGAAGCTTTTGACGTTATCGAACCTACATCTTCACTTTGGGGGTTTTGGAGTTTTTCGCCAGGAATTATAATTGGAGGGAAGCAACTTATTTTGGAGGATTCTACATCTACCGATTATCTTGATAGTGTAATAATTTATAATCCCAACTTCGCTATGAAAAAAAGTTTACTGTCCGATGCAATAGATTATTTTTGGGGTCTTATTGATAACTTAGAATTAGGAAGAAAATACTACGATTTTTTTGAAAAGTACTACAAAGATACACCTTCCTATAAAAGGATTTCATCTACATATGCATATAAAATAAATCCAGCTTATTGGGAGAAGGTTATAAATGCTTTGCTAAAATACTCATTTAGTTATTTAGAAGGAAATAAAACTGCAAGATTAACAGACCTCAAAATAAAAGACAAATTAGTTTTTATTGACTTTTGGTCAACCTCTTGTTCGCCCTGTATAGCAGAGTTCCCTAATATACTTGAAACATACAAAAAGCTTAAAGGTAAAATTGCTGTTGTTTTAATTTCATTAGATAAAAACCCTGAAACGGTGGTTAAGCTTTTGGAATCAAAAAAGATGTATAATCTTGATGACTGGTATTATTTTATTGAAAAAGATGGTTTTAACTCATCATTAGTTAAAGAACTAGGACTAGGCATTGTTGGAATTCCATTTCCCATTCTTTTAGACTTGGATAACAAGAAGGTACTTGCATCTGATTTAATATTAAGAGGTCCTTCCTTAGAGAATACGATTAAGGGATATTTGCAGAAGTAAAAATTAAATGAGATTTCTAATTTTATTTCTTCTTTCTAATGCATTCCTTTTTGCGCAATTTCGTGCATCTTTAACCTTTTCCCAATCATTGGCGAGGGATTGGAAGCAAGGGGAAACGCAAAGCTTTGAACTGAACCATTCGTTGAACTTCTCGAAGGTGTTTCGGCTCGATACTTTGCGACTGAATGTGGCAGTTCGCTGGGCTATCGGCGTGCAGTATTTCAAAGCCGAAAATATCGGTCAACCATATATTCTGCCAACCGATAACGAGTTGTTTGCCGAAGGCACATTGCGGTATCCGCGCGGCTGGCTGGTCGACCCGTTCGTTTCGGCAAACGCCCGCACGCAAATCACCGAATCGTTTATCGTTACCGCTGTGGGCAAGCGTACCACCGCAAAATTCCGCGACCCGATAACCACAACCCAAACCTTCGGCTTGGCAAAAGCCTTCGCCGATAGCTTGAGCCGAAACGATTGGCGCTCCGGCT
>RCNO01000101.1 GCA_003731685.1 Bacteroidetes/Chlorobi group bacterium MS-B_bin-24 | reverse complement strand
CCATTCCCCTCTTTTTAAGAGGTGCTAGGAGTATTACCTTTTGCAAAGAGGTTAGGAAATTCCTCTTTTTCAAACAGATTAAAAGATTTCGGTTAGGGGTATCTTGACAATCTCCAAAAAGCCACACTTTTAAACCCCAAAAAATCACCTAGTACAAAGCCACGACCAATTTGGTTTGTCAGCTCCCTTAGTTTTTTAAGCTGCTAACAGTAAAACTAGTTATTATGGCCAGCAACAACACCACAGAACAAGAACGCACCCAACTTTATCGCACCATTTGGCAAATAGCCAACGACCTTCGGGGCAGTGTGGACGGCTGGGATTTTAAGCAATACGTGCTTGGGATGCTCTTTTACCGCTTTATTAGCGAAAACCTGACCCATTACATCAATAAGCACGAGCGAAAGATTGATCCGAATTTTGATTATGCCAAACTTTCGGATGAAGTAGCCGAACAGGGGCGGGCCATTACGATAGCGATAAAAGAAACAACATACTACGAAATAAATTTTTGTGAGGACAAAAGATCGTGAATATGACTGAAGACCAAAAATCTTACAAAACACTTCAAGATATTTTTATTGGTGCCAAAATTGAAAGCCAAGGTGGGTTTGATAATTTGATGCGAATAAAAGCTAATTTTTTATGGATATTTGATTATGGCTAAAAACAATAATACTGTAGAAGCCTTCGAACAACAACTCTGGAAAGCTGCAGATAAATTGAGAAAAAATATTGATGCGGCGGAATATAAACATGTAGTGTTGGGGCTTATTTTCCTTCGCTATATTTCAGATGCCTTTGAAAATTTATACGAAAAACTGAAAAAAGGCGAAGGAGAATACAGCGGTGCTGATCCTGAAGATATTGACGAATACAGAGCCGAAAATGTCTTTTATGTCCCGGCCAGGGCAAGATGGCAATATCTGAAGGAAAATGCCAAAAAACCTGAGATAGGCAAAATACTCGATGAAGCAATGGAGGCAATCGAAAAAGAGAACCCATCTCTAAAAGGAGTATTGCCTAAAGTTTATGCTAAAGGGAATATCGATCCCATTAATCTTGGTGGGCTAATCGATCTTTTTAGCAACATTGCTTTCGACCAAACAAAGGAAAGAAGCGCTGATATACTGGGACATGTGTTTGAGTATTTTTTAGGCCAGTTTGCTTTGGCAGAAGGGAAAAAGGGCGGGCAATTCTACACACCACGCAGCGTTGTTGAACTTTTGGTTGAGATGTTAGAACCTTATAGAGGCAGAGTTTTTGACCCTTGCTGCGGTTCCGGTGGAATGTTTGTTCAATCTGAAAAATTTGTGCAAGAGCATCAGGGAAGAATTAATGATATTTCCATTTACGGGCAGGAAAGTAATCAAACAACCTGGCGACTTTGCAAAATGAACCTTGCCATTAGAGCAATTGATGCAACGCAGGTTAAGTGGAACCCGGAAGGTTCTTTTTTGAACGATGCTCACAAGGACTTAAAAGCCGATTTTGTTATTGCCAATCCACCCTTTAACGATAGCGATTGGAGCGGAGAGTTACTCCGAAACGATGTCCGTTGGAAATATGGCATACCGCCAACAGGAAATGCGAACTATGCCTGGATCCAGCACTTTGTTTATCATTTAAACGTCAAAGGTAAGGCGGGGTTTGTTCTTGCCAAAGGTTCTTTAACTTCGAAAACAAAAGAAGAATATGAGATTAGAAAAAACCTGATAGAAGCTGATTTGGTAGAATGTATAGTAAATTTGCCTGCCAAATTGTTTTTAAATACTGGCATTCCTGCTTGTTTGTGGTTTATCAATAGAGATAAGAAAAGAAAAGGTCAGATTCTTTTTATCGATGCCCGCGACTTGGGAGAACTTATAAACCGAAGAACAAGGATTTTAAAACCTGAAGACATACGAAANATTGCAGATACTTACCACGAATGGCAGAAGGGCAACAATGGAAATTACCAGGATANTGCGGGTTTTTGCAANTCNGCAGGTTTGGAAGAAGTCAGGAATTTAGATTATGTCTTAACTCCCGGTAGGTATGTTGGGCTCCCTGACGAAGAGGATGATTTTGATTTTGAAGAACGATTTACCCAACTAAAAGCTGAGTTTATGGATCAATTGAAAGAAGAGGAAATGCTTAATAAACGTATTCTTGAAAATTTGGCAAAAATAAAGGCAAACTATGAGTGAAAAAATACCAAAAGGCTGGAAGTGGTTGAAGGTAGAAGATTTTGCAGAAGTTGTGAGTGGAGGAACACCAAGCACAGATAAGCCAGAATTTTGGAATGGTGATATAGCTTGGATTACTCCAAAAGATTTATCTGATTTTAAGTTTCGTTATATAAGGAGAGGAGAAAGGAATATCTCAAGGAAAGGATTAGAAAGTTCCAATGCGAAATTATTACCAAAAGGAACTGTTTTATTAAGTAGTAGAGCACCTGTAGGTTATCTTGCTATTGCAAAAAATGAACTTTCTACAAATCAAGGCTTCCAAAGCTTAGTACCTAAAGAGAATGTTATTACGGAATACTTATACTATCTTTTAAAAGATAATATTGAATATTTAAAATCTCAAGCATCAGGAACCACTTTTGGGGAACTATCAAAAAGCACATTAAAAAAGTTGCTCTTCCTCCTCCCCCCTCTCCTTGAACAAAAGGCCATAGCCGAAGTTCTTTCCAGCATCGATGACAAAATAGACCTTCTCCACCGTCAAAATAAAACACTCGAAGAAATGGCGATGACTTTGTTCAGGCAGTGGTTCATTGAGCCAACCAAAGATGGATTGCCTGAGGGGTGGGAAGAGGTAAGCTTGGGAGAATTTTTTCCTGTTATTACAGGTAAAAAAGACGCAAATTTTGCTACAGATGACGGATCCTATCCATTTTTTACTTGTTCGCAAAAACCACTTAAAGC
>RCNO01000100.1 GCA_003731685.1 Bacteroidetes/Chlorobi group bacterium MS-B_bin-24 | reverse complement strand
ACTTCGCTTTGAAAATTTGTTTTTGATAAGTAATTTTGTTAAACAAAATTAAAGGGACAAAAAATGAAAAAAATATATTTTGTTCTGTTGTTGACAATATTAACTCTCTTTACATCAAGTAAAGAGGCTAAGGGTCAAGACCCTTGCGATGTTTGCCAACCGCCAACAGCTTGCTTCACATTTCAACTATATACAGGTTTGCAGCCGCCTTGCGATATTGTGAATGTTACCTTTTGTTATCATTGTAATGCTACAGCACCAATTGTGGAAATCAATAAAATTATAATTGAGTTTCAACCTAATTGTCAAACTTCTATTACGGATTTAAACACAATTTTTAACACATTAAACGATTGGATTTTAAACCACATACAAGATTTATGTGGTCTTGGCGACTGCAATCAACCACCCCCAAAAGAAGTATATATCTATTTGCCTATGTGCGGAGATATTGTTTGCAATAATGGTCGTCTAAGCTTTAGAACGAATGAGAATTGTCAACTAACCTGCAAATCGTTATATTTATGGTGCTGGGATTTTGAACGAAATGAACCTCGTTTTCAGCGGGTATGGTCGATTCCTTATGGTGATGGTTCAAATTGTATTTCACTTCCTCGCGATCAAAATGGAGATCCAATACTTCCTACTTGTTCAAACAATCAAAATTGGATACTTGAATGCAGTGAATATCCTTTAACTTGTCCACCTGTAAGATGAAAAAGTCCAACAAATCTGAGGTGTTTTTATGAATCTTCCGATTTTTCTTAAAAAGTTCCGTGATTTTTTGAAGCTCAATCTTTTACTTGTGATGCCTTTACTCTTGGTAATTATACCACAGAATGTCAAAGCCATCAGCCTTGAACTTAAGCCCCTTCGAGTGAATTTTTGGGATGCTGTTGCTACGAAAAACAAGATAATTGTCTATGGGTCTTTGGGTCAACTTTTGGTTTCAAGCGATTACGGCCACACTTGGGAACAGCAAAACGTCGGAGACTGCTCGAATATCCGAAAAATGATAAACATTAATGATACTCTTTGGGGAATTTTAGAAAATTGTTCCATTATTAAATCAACTGACTTTGGCTCTTCGTGGGAGAGGATTCAACTACCAATCAATGATACTCTCTTAAACTTTTTGATTGTGGATAATAAGTTTGTTCTACGGGGCGTAAGTTCGCTCTACATTCTCGACAGAAATTTACAAATTATCAGTTCTTATCAAAACGACACTCTAAAAATTATCCCTTCGGGAAGTAATTACGATGAACTTGCTGTTCCCTTCCACTCATTAGGCTACTCGACATTGCTTCGATTAGGCAATAAAATAATTTTCCCAACCCCAGAATATGCGAGTTCAGGCTTTGGTTATTATGATTTATCTCAAAAAAAGTTCTTTTTTATTAACTTAGAAAACATTATTAATAAAAACGATCCAATTTTGGATTTTTATCCTTACGATTTATTCTACATCAACGGCGAACCAATCCTTCGAATTACATCCAATCTATATAAAGTAGATACCTCTCTTACATCCTTTAAATATTTCTTCAAGGACACGCTTTTTGCAAACTTTTTCGATACGACTTGGGTAAAAAAAGGTAACAGATTTTGGAGATTAGATTGGAATTCCTATTTTGTATGGAATAATAAACTTTTCGTAATGCAAGATGCCGATTCTCTTGTTCACGATAGCACTTTTTATGGTTACCTGTGGGATGGCAAGCGTGCTTTAAAATATTTAGATGAAAGCCCGACCGATACATTCGAAACTTTTGGCGAAACATTCAAAAATGTATATCTTGCTTCTTTACCCTATGGTTATGACTGGTATAATCCTATTTTGGGACGTTACTTCAGCAAACCCTCGATTTTGTTTGACGATTCGATTTTTGTGTTTTTGTTGCGGTTAAATTTCTATTCCACTCGAGCCCTTTTAATTTCTGACTCATATTTTAAAAAATGGAAACTAATTTCTTTTCTCAAAGGTTACCCGATTCAAATTTTCAACGACTCGATTTATTTCTTTTATTGGAACTATGCACAAAATTATAAATCCCATCGAAGCGAAATTTTTATAACTTACGACGCAGGTGAAACTTTTCAACCATTAATTAGATACAACCCTAATGTTGACTCTCTACCCAACTCACTACAAGGCTTTAAAGAAGTTTACATTTTCCAGACAGACACCAATGGCAAAGGTTTCATTTTGGGAAATTGTCCCGATGCTGGTTTAAGTCTAATTAGAACAAACGACTTTTGGAAAACTTTTTACTCCCCCAAAACCAGTTATAGTTTTCCTAGCTCATTCCAATCGAGCAATTTTGTGCGTAACGATTCAAACTATTTTTTTGTGCTTTCGGAAACTTCAAGAACTTATTGGGAATTATGGTATCATTCTTGGTTCTATCTTCTCGATACATCATTTATAAATGCGAACAGAGTTCGTGTTGACTCTTTTCTTGCAGTTCAATACATACTTCCTTATGCAAATGGGCATATTTTGTTTTGCATTGTGAACGACTCGGTTCAACCTTTAAGAAATTATTTTGAAATTCGCAAAACAAGCGACTTTGGCAAATCCTTCGATGTTCTGTATCGAACCAATGCTGATTGGTCGATTGTGCAATTCTACGAACACAACAAAGACAGTATATTTTTTACTACCGAATTTCCTAACAAGTTATATCTGTATCTACCGTTGACAAATGAATTGAAATTGCTTTGGGAAGCGGAAGAAGGCGACTTCCGTCCTTTACTTATGGTCATCTCCGACCGATTCTACCTTGTCGGGCGGGGGCTGTTCTTGGAAAATACCGACCGCAGCGACCTCACCCAATGGCGAGAGGGAGAGTGGGACTACGGCAAGCCGAATTTCGAGAGCGTGATTTTCCGTGGGAATGTGGCAATCGCAGGGCTGAGCGATTCGCTGCGTCCGTTCAACTA
>RCNO01000099.1 GCA_003731685.1 Bacteroidetes/Chlorobi group bacterium MS-B_bin-24 | reverse complement strand
CCCGCCACTGCTCCGACAATTTTGGGACAAGGGAAAAAGACGCTCGATATTCCACACCAAACTGTTCGCTCTCTGCTCGATGAGAACCCAATTTTTGCTCTCCTCCCGCAGACGCTCAAAGATACAATCTATAAATCGATAGAAAACTTCCCAGAGCATTTCGATTTGCCCGCAGGATTGAATATAAACAGAGTTATCGCAGGAATTCCGCAACTCGAGATTGGCTCTCTTTATGGCACTGAACTAACTTTGCGTTTTATCCCTAAAATAAATTTAGGCAAAAACATTGGTNATTTTTCTTTCTGGGGCANTGGAATCCGCCATTCGCTTTCCCAATATATTACAGAGCCTTCTGCCGATTTTACATTCCAAATTGCCTATCAAGGAACGAACTTGCAGAACACTATTGGTGTTACAAATGCCCAGCTGAACGCCAACGCCAATTTCTTCAACGCCAATCTGCATTTTAGCAAAAGGGTTTCAAATGTATTCGAGTTGTATTCGGGTTTGAGCTACGAGCATATNAATATCAATACCGATTTTACATATTATTTACCTATAACTGTGCAGTNCCAACTTGGTTTGATTTGGCTNGATGATAACGGAACNCCAAACGACCCTTCGGACGATTTCTTCCGCAAGAATCCCGACCTCGGTTACAATGGCGACCCCTATGGTNCAATGGTTAAAAATGTGGTTCTTTCGGACAACAATTTTAAATTCACTCTCGGAGTGGTTGCAAATTTTGGTAATTTTGCAACTTGTTTGGATTATAATTTTGGGAAAGTGGATATTTTGTCTTTAGGATTAGTTTATAGATTTGATATAGAAAGTAAGAAATGGCGTTAATAATTGATGGTAAACAGGTTTCGCAAAAGATTTTAGCCGAACTCAAAGAAAAGACAAGGGAATTAAAGGAAACCAAAGGTATAACACCCGGTATTGCTCTTCTTTTGGTTGGGGATAATCCAGCCTCGAAGTCCTATGTTGCTTCGAAGAAGAAAGCCTGCGAGGAACTGGGATATTTTTCCATCGTTGAGCATCTCCCCGAAACAACTCCCGAAGCCGAGGTTTTAAAACTTATACACGACTGGAACCACGATGAGCGAATTCACGGCATCCTTGTTCAATTACCTTTGCCGCGGCATATCAACGAACTCAAGGTTACTTTATCCATTAAGCCATCGAAGGATGTCGACGGGTTCCATCCCGAAAACTTCGGGCGTCTTGTTATTGGATTGCCCGGTTTCCGACCTTGCACCCCCGCTGGCATTATTGAGCTACTGAAGTTTTATAAGCTCCCTACAAGTGGGAAGCACATTGTTGTTGTTGGGCGGAGCAATATCGTTGGCAAACCTGTGGCGAATCTGTTGTACCAAAAGAATCCCGATGCTAATGCTATTGTTACAATTTGCCACACTGGGGCAAGCGATTTGCGTCGTTTCACCCGCTCGGCGGATATTGTTATCGCCGCCATCGGCAAGCCTAAATTCATCACTTCCGATTTCCTTACCAACGGCGTCGTTGTCATTGATGTTGGTATTAATCGAGTGGATGACCCGAGTTCACCAAAGGGCTACAAAATTGTCGGCGATGTTGATTTCGACGATGTCGAGCCAATTGCTTCGGCGATTACCCCTGTCCCCGGCGGTGTTGGTCCAATGACTATCGCTATGTTGATGAAAAACACTTTCCTTTCTGCCTCGGGCGAGTTGAAATATGAAGCATAATAAGCTTTACGAAATTATTGCCTACGACGACGACATTGTTGTTGTGAATAAATCTTCGGGAGTGCTTTCCATTCCCGACCGCTTCGATAAAACAATTCCTAACCTTCGAGTGCTACTCGAAGAGAAGTTCGGAAGAATCTGGGTCGTCCATCGTTTGGACAAAGAAACCAGCGGGATTATGNTNTTTGCACGCAATCCCGAAAGCCACAAAGACTTAAACCAGCAGTTCGAATCCCAAGATGTAAAAAAAATTTACCACGCGGTAGTTGCCGGTTGGATTCTCCAAGATGAATTTGAAATTGATATTCCTTTGCTGACCGACCCGTCGAATCCCAGCAGAACAATACCNTCGGCGCGTGGCAAAGAAGCCTTGACTTTGGTTCGTGTGCTTGAACGCTTTTCCATCGCTACACTTATCGAATGTAANCTTGTTACNGGACGGCATCACCAAATTCGTGTNCATTGCTCAGCAATTGGGAATCCCTTGATTGTGGACGAAGTTTACGGAAACAGCGATGCTTTCTACCTTTCGCATATTAAACGGCGCTACAACTTGAAAAAGGGCGAGGAGGAAAAACCAATCATCTCGCGCCTTACGCTCCATTCCTATTCACTGGAATTCAAACATCCCCGAACTGGTGAATTGCTTTCGTACACTGCACCTTACCCAAAAGATTTTCTTGCCTTGCTAACCGTTTTAAGAAAATACGCAAAGTAGCTAACTGTNGTTCGATATATTGTTGTTTTACAAAAGTTTATCAGACATCGGATGNTTCGAAAACATACGATNTCTTTTGGCAGTGCCGTCGCCTTTTGTTCATAGACGCATTTCGAACATAGGTTTCCCAGACATCGGATGTCTGGCAGACATCCGATGTCTAACCGTGATGAATTCCGTTTGGAAAATGAAATCGGTTTTGCGATTATAATATCTTGTAGGGGCGAATAATTATTCGCACCCACAACAAAACTTTATTTTGAAAGCGGAATTTCACGAGCATTGAAAAGGTCGACTAATAGCTTTTCGACCTCAGTTTTGCTTTCGGGAGGAGCTGTTGGCGTGACATTTGTTTCTGCTGGAACTTGTTCCGTTTCTTTTGTGTTTGGGAATTCGCTGTGCGCTGTTTCCTTATCAGCAAGGATTAACTTCAAATCAAACTCTTGCCCAAAAAATTCTTTTACTGCCTGGTTGATTACTTTGAGTTTCTCTTTAATATTTGAATAAGTAAGGTCATTCCCGG
>RCNO01000098.1 GCA_003731685.1 Bacteroidetes/Chlorobi group bacterium MS-B_bin-24 | reverse complement strand
CCCTCCACCTGTTTGTATCATCAAGCTGACGAATTAAACAATGCACCGCGTCCGCTTGTTCCCAATTCGCTTTAAAAATTTTCTTAAACAAATTCAAAAAAATTATGTTTAACAAATTTTAAAGGAGATAAAAATGAAAAAGATAATTGGTTTATTTTGCTTTATATTAGTTACCCTATTTTTATATTATGCTAATGCTAATGCAGCGACCACAATAATTATATATGGTACAGGGGGAGTACAAGTTTGGCCACCCGCAGTTTGCCCTAAACCATCTACTAATAAATGTGCAGAAATTAAATTCGACGTAACTATTCCAACCGATCCAAATGGTGAACCTGTATTTGTTGGGTTAGTGGGAACCCTTTGTTATAAGGATCAGACTTTTCCTAACATTACTGTTGCAGAGCAGCCAAACTATATTAAAACCCCAACCGGATATGAATTTTATGGGGGCCTTAGGATTAGTGCAGATGAGCAAACTTTACAAAGGTTAATTGAATTAGGGGAACCGAGCGAACCAAGTTGCCCTGGTTTTTAAGTTGGTCTATTTTAAGGGGTAGTAGGGAACTACTACCCCGCTTACAGAATTTTCTTAATTATTCTATAAATTTTAAATTAAAATTTAAAGAAAAGGTAAAGATATGAAAACAAAAGTATTTATTTATTTCTTAATTCTATTCCCTTTAGTTAAATTTTCATCATTCTCTGAAAGTCTACATTTTTTGAAGCAAATAGCTGGTACAGAAAAGAAAGTTTTGAATGTTTTTGATGCTAACGAATTGGATACAACATCCAATTATATCTACATATTATTTTTACCCCCATCTTCTTGTCCAAGATGCGAAGGTACAATAGAACCTTTGTTTAACTTATTGAGAGAAAACGATAAAGAGCCCAAAATATATCTTTTTGTTTTTTTCCCTCAATCAAAAGCTTTAAAAAAATATTTACAACAAAAATCTTTTACACCTGAAAGAATTATAATTTTCAATGATAACACTTTTTTAGAGAATTTTTGGATATCAACTGGAACAATTCAGGTGCCATACATAACAAAATTTGAGAGAAAAACAGGCAAGCTAATTTGTGCTTCTTCTTTACTTGGTACAATAGTTGACAAGAGTTTTGCTAAATGGCTGGTTAATTGTTCAACCCAAAGTGAACAATTCAGGTTCCATACCAAAGGGCAGAAAATGTCTAAGACTGATTTGGAATTTAAAGATTATATTAATAAGCCAATAAACGATTTAAAACCAACTAAAAGTTTTGAACTTGTTGAAGATACTAATCATCCAGTTTCTAAAATTTATTTTCTATCAATAGGTCCAAATACTGAATATATTAGTTTCCAAGATTTTTTAACTACAACCTTACAAATTTTCAAGAAAGTTGGCGATAAATATTTATTTCGGGGGGAAATTTTGCCATCAGAATTTGAGGAAACTACTTTTATAGATACCAATATTCCTAAAAGTTACTTTACTTTTCTTAAGAAAAATAATGTTCTTGTATCAATGTATTTTAATTCCACGATAATTAATGATAATGTGTATGTTTCTGCTTCTCTTCCAGTTCTTAGAATGGAAATTAAAAATAATGATACAAATTTATCCTATTTTAATAGTCCAACGATTTGCGTAAAAAATTTAGAAAATCAACAACTTGTTAAAATAATCTTATTTAACAGGCCGGATTCTCTGGTTAATAAAGTTTCACATATTGGTTTTTATTATGATTCTTTTAACAAAGTTTTTTTCCTTCCCTATCAGAAAGGTTGGCCATTAATAGGTACTGATACAGAAATTTTAAAGGATTCAACGTTAAACCCATTTTTTGACTCTTTTTACTTTAACAATTCACTTTTTGGGATTTTTGATTCTAGCGGAAACTATAAAGGTTGTTTTGGCATTATAGACGATTTTTATAAAAACCACAAATTGGGTTATTTTTATGTTGTTCCAACAATGTTTATTGATCGAAGAGGTTATTTCATTACTACTGGTCGAACGGGTAAAATCTATTTTTATAATTCTTTAAATTCCAAAGCACCCGTCGATAGTTTTCAAGTTTTTAAACCTCCAATGAACTTCTTTTATAATGAATATGATTATCAAAACCAACCGCTCAATTACATCTTAGCTTTTAAAGAAATTCTCAAATACTCAATTATGGATTTGTTCGCAAAGGAAGATAATTTATATTCTTTGATTCAAAATACTTATAATGAACAAACTTTTCTGTCGAGTTTAAACATAGTTTCAAAAAAACAATCTTATTATTCAATTCCACAATATATTCAGAATTATAAATTTGAAGCTGCAAAATTATGTCTCTACAACGGGAATGTTGTAATTTTTGCTATATACACTGAAAAAGGCATTGGGAAGAAAAAAGTTTATATATTTAAAATATAATCATTTTTTGTAGGAAGCTTTTGAACTCCCTTTGTATTATTGAATTTTTATTTGCTGCAAAATTTAAATATACTCTCTTTGAGAAAAATTTGAGTTTAAAGTTTTCTTGCTTAATTTTTCTTTTTCTCTTCCTCCCCGTACCATTGCTTTCGCAGTTGAAGGTAACGCTAACCTTTTCCCAATCATTGGCAAGGGATTGGAAGCAGGGGGAAACGCAAAGCTTTGAATTGAACCATTCGTTGAACTTCTCGAAGGTNTTTCGGCTCGATACTTTGCGTCTGAATGTGGCTGTTCGCTGGGCTATNGGCGTGCAGTATTTCAAAGCCGAAAATATNGGTCAACCATATATTTTGCCAACCGATAACGAATTGTTTGCCGAAGGCACATTGCGGTATCCGCGCGGCTGGCTGGTCGACCCGTTCTTTTCGGCAAACGCCCGCACGCAAATCACCGAATCGTTTATCGTTACCGCAGCGGGCAAGCGAACCACCGCAAAATTCCGCGACCCGATAACCACAACCCAAACCTTCGGCTTGGCAAAAGCCTTCGCCGATAGCTTGCGCCGAAACCGATT
>RCNO01000097.1 GCA_003731685.1 Bacteroidetes/Chlorobi group bacterium MS-B_bin-24 | reverse complement strand
AACTTGTCCTGTATCCTGTCGTAAAGATAGACCCTATCGGGAAATTTCAGCGTAATAAAAATCGAATCCTTGTTCAACTCATAAATCTGGCTGATTTGACCCCAGTTGTCAATCTTATGCAAAACGGTCCAAGTACGTCCCGTATCCTGTGTCCTGCGAATTTCAAATGTAGTTCGTGTGGTATCGGTAGTATCGCTAACAATGCATATTGCATCAAAATCACCAACAGTCCGTGGCATAATGTAAATCACAGCCGAAAATGACGTCGTATCTCGTAAAACAGTACGAAATTTCCTAAGACTTGTGTCCCCCAAATAAATCCAGTGAACAAAATAATTCCATTTGGGACGGTCTTTGTCACTCGGAATGATTCTATTGGTGTCATTTATTACAATCAACAAAAGTGAATCGAACCTGCAAACATTACTTGCGTAACGGGGGATATCATTTGGAGCCGCGGTAAGATAAAAATTTGAGTTGCGACCTTTAAATGTTTCCCAAAAGTTGTAGGTAATATGAAACATTGGGGGACCATAATCCATTCTTCCTGTTGTAAAGGCGTATCCCGTTGAATCGAGATAAAAGACTTGCAAATCTCTAAAATACCGTTGCCCAATTTCACGAACTTTGGTCGCCGTATCGTAGGCTATTAATGGTTTCCAAAATATCCCATCCCGGCTGTGATTGATGTCCGATGCGTTCGGAAAATCGTTTACAAAATAAAAGAGCGAGTCGTTATAAATATACTTTGGTTTACCTTTTAAATAACTAACTAATTTCCATTCTTTCCCATAATTTGTAGAGACGACCAGTGTTTTGTAGTTGTAAAATTTAACAAAAACTGAATCCAAAAATATATTTAAAGGATGAAGAGGGAGGAAACGCAAGTCCGCATAATTAACGCCTGGTTCAAGTGGGTGGGCGAATAAATAATTAGAAGTTCTGTATATATGCCGGTAGTAATCCCCAACCAAAAGGAAAGTGTCTTTGCCATTGAGTTTTTGATATTTTTTAACCCCAAATATACCATAAGAGCGAGGATTTACATTTTCGTCAAGATTACTGTCCAAAGCAAACTCTCCGTATAAATTGTTTTTATAAAGTAAAACTGTATGGGGAGCAATTCCATAGATGTCGCGTCTTTTGCGATAATTCATTTCGCCTGTTGAGTCTAAATAATTCAAATAGTCGGGGTTTTCAAAAAAATAAGTGAATTTCGATAGGGCAGAATCAACAAAAAATAAATGATAAAATATTTTCATTACATCTTGACCTTTGAAATTATAAATTTCATTAATTATAAAAAAAAGTGAGTCTACATTAAATGGAAATCTATCTTTAACATTTATCGACTCAATTTTTGTTAAATTCTTATCTGTAAACCAGAGTTTTGGTGGTTTATAAAGAGTGTTAGTATTAAAAATAATCTTATCATACCAATGAAAAAACCTTCCTTCCACATTATATTTATAACTATCCAGCTTTAAGAAAGGAATATCTGGGTCAAAATAATAGCTTAAGGGGTGTTTCAAGTTCAGGAAAAGTGTATCGGAGGTGATTTGGGAAATTAATTTCAAATTCCTGTCGAACTTATAAATTGTCCTGTTGCCACGAAAATAGAAGAAGTCATCTATAATCAAGAAATTTATAATTATTTCATCAGTATCGACATCAATGGGGAAAGTATGCCAGGAAAGTCCTTCGTCGGGGGAATATATCAAATAATTACCTTCGGTTATACCCCACAAAGTATCATTGTACGCAGACATATTGTAAATGTGCTTAAAAATGCCTATATCTTTTTGTGACCACGACTTTCCGCCATCGGTCGAAAGGAAATACAAACCATAATCCCCATAAACAATAATATTTCTTTTGCCTGCAATGGCACCATTAAAATTTGTTTTAAGAGGCAAGAGGTCGAAATCGAAGCAAAAAGCGAAATTATTCACCAGAAACGCAATAAAAATTACTAACACCCAGCGGGAGTTACCCCGCCGGGTGTTGATTCCACTAATCAACACTTTGCTTTTCATTATAACTCCTTATTTATTGGCAATGTACGCTTAGGACCTGTACACAATCAAGCTCCCAAATTATTCCGGGTGTATATGGATAATTTGAATTAAAATTTAAGTTCCATTGACCCGCCAAAGAAGGTGAACCATAGCCAATTGCATCACAATTTCCGCTCCCGGTTATGTAATGATTAACTTCATTTATGAATTGTATATTATGCTCATAATCGTAGCATATATCATAAACAAAGGTGCACCTTTTGTCACAATTTCCTGGATAGGCTCTATAGCGAACTCTTCCATTAGGTCCAACAGTTCCTAACCAGGTTACTTTGCCACAAATGGGAACGGAATAATATATTCTTGCCGGGGGTGGTTCATTGCACGGTTTGTTCCCGCAGAGCGTTCGAATATTATCTTTTACCCATTGATGAACATAATCCCAAGATGCATCTTCGCAGGCTGGGTCAGAATCTAGTTCTACAACTTGTATAGTGATTCCATTGGGGCAGTTGGAGGCATCGTAGCAAAAAACTGCGTGCGAGGGAGTGCTGCAACCCGGCACTTGAAAATCTAAAATGTAGCAATATTGGTATTCTGAATAGCCCGCACAAACTTCGCAACCACTTTGTCCGCTGGCTTTGTTCCCTGCAACAAAGCCTAAAAATATTGTCAACAACAGAACAAAATATATCTTTTTCATTTTTTTTACCTTTAATTTTGTTTAACAAAATTACTTAACAAAAACAAATTTTCAAAAGCGAAGTCCAATGTTTTTTGCACGAAGGTTTGATTGAACATATCGCAAAAGAATTTCCCCAGCTAGTGCCCTTTGGCGGTCCACGACAATTTGAACAGAATTTATGTAATTCAGACTGATTTCTCCGAGATGAAGTGCTCTCTCTCTCTCTCTCTCTCTCTCTCTCTCTCTCTCTACTGCTTGGCAAATGGGATTAAACACAAAAGGGGGTTC
>RCNO01000096.1 GCA_003731685.1 Bacteroidetes/Chlorobi group bacterium MS-B_bin-24 | reverse complement strand
ACCGACGATCGAACCTGATTCGTACCATAGTATATCACCTTGCCAAGTTTTGGCTCTCCACAAAGGCGGTTTAGTGGGTGTTTTTGTAGGAAACATTGTGGGTTGTGGCGCATTTGCTTGTGCTGCTATTGACAAGTCTTCCACAAACACAATTGGTGTATTGGTGGTTGATACTTCTGCGTATGCACCCGTTGAATCTTTAGTTGCGTTCATCACGAAGTTATTTTTTGCGACTTTTAGTGTTTGTGCATATCTATGGAATCCTGCGATTTCTGCTGCTATTAGTTCGTTGCTGTAATCGAGTTGGTCGGGTGATGATATATTGTGTCCCGTTCGCATGCGCANGATTCTCACCATGTCCTGCCAGGTTGGTATCTCTGGCAGCATCTTTCTGATATGCACCAAGATCAGATTTCTAAAATCGTTCAGACTCATAATCGTCCTGCTGATTCTCTCACATTATGCTTTTTATGTTTGTCTATAAACATATACCGAAATGCTTTGTAGTTTGGACATCTGTTGTTATCTAGAAGTGCCGCACATATAAGATTTCTACTGTCCGTAGATTTTTTCTCTAAGTTCTCTAAGGTCTTTAAGGAAGGCATCTCGTCTAAGAAGAAATGGTTGTCTCCTGTGAAGATATTGTCTTTTTAGTATCCACTGGGTAAAAGAATCGTTTTTCCATGTCATGCCCAATTCGAGATTAACACTTTCTATAAGTTCGCCCGCGATGTATTTTGCAATGCTGTGTTCGTCGCCAGGTTCCACACCTACAAGAATATTGTTTTGATCGTAGAATGGTCTAATAACTGCGTAGATAAAAAATGTATAGTTATTGTCTCTTGCTGGACAGATACCAACTTTTGAACCCGATTCGTACCATAGTATATCACCTTGCCAGGTTCTAGCTCTCCATAGGGGGGGTTTGGTAGATGTTTTTGTAGGAAATATCGTAGGTTCTGTTGCATTTGCTTGGGGTGCTATGGATAGATCTTCCACAAACACAATTGGTGTATTAGCGGTTGATACTTCTGCATAGGCGTTTATTGGATCTCTAGTTGCGTTCATTACGAAGTTATCTTTTGCGATTTTCAGTGTTTGTGCGTATCTATAGAATCCTGCGATTTCTGCTGCTATTAGTTCGTTGCTGTAGTCTAATTGGTCGGGTGATGATATATTGTGCCCTGTTCGCATGCGCAGGATTCTCACCATGTCCTGCCAGGTTGGTATCTCTGGCAGCATCTTTCTGATATGCACCAAGATCAGATTTCGAAAGTCGTTTTGGTTCATGGCTATAGGGTTTTAAATATTGCAAGTATGGCAAGTTTCATATTGACTGGCGTGTTAGGTGCTAATTCGACAAAAGATTGTGTGTTTCCATTGTAGCGGTAGATTTTGATTTTATTTTTTTCCCAGCTGTAAGCGGGGAAATACATCTCTGGATTTTCTATGGGTTGGACATCGACAAAGATCGGTGTACCTTTCGTGTAGCTGTTATATAATTGAGTGTATCCGATGTCGTATCCATCGGTTTTGTAGTTCCAATTTTTGATTTCTATGTGGTAAGTTTCCAGTTTATAGCCTGGTCCTGATCGTCCTGCGGCGTCTTTCACATCAAGCTCCTTATATCTGTCTATAAATATATACCGAAATGCTTCGTGGTCAGGATGTCTGATGTCATCTAGAAACCGCAGGCTAACTAATGGTCCGAACCGATCCAGAGTTTTTTTGTCTATATTTCTTGTCAGTGCAATGCTACTTACGAAGCAATCTGTAACTGGTGTTCCACTTTCAAATGGACCGACCCTATATCCAAATCTTTGCAAGCGTTCGAAAAATTTAGTTTTTATTTCAGATCTTGGCGGTTCGGTCGGCGGATCGTCGTTGTTATCATCATCGTCGCCATCATCGTCGCCATTGTCGTCGTCATCATCATCAGGTAAGCTAGCTGTGACTCTGATTGTTTCTATTGGAAAAGACGATTCGAATCTTACGCTTTTGACTCTATTTATAGACGATATATTGCTTATTATCCATTCGTCTCCGATTTTTTGTGCGGGCAAAAATGCGTCTGGTGCTAGTTGCAATGAGTAACTGACAAATGTCAAATGATCAACATCGGTTGGTGGATTATATCTTTGGCTTTTGAATCTTAATTCTTGTGCATTATCATAAATACTTGAGTCTATCATAAAAGATACTTTCTTGGGTTGAGTGCTAATTTCTACAACATCATACTTAGGCAAATAACTGTCTGTTATGTTTAGGTAGCCATTATTGAAAACCGAGAGTAGATTAAAGACGATATATTTTTGGGGATATTGAATAAAATATGTGTTTGGAACTTCATAGTGAGTTGTTTGAGTGTTGGTTTCTTCTATGATGGCGACTCTCGTTCCAGAACCCGATACATTAATTTTAAAAGCTATGCTTTGGATGTTTGGAACATTATGGACGGTAATGTAGGGTGTACTATTTGAACCTGCAACTATTGTTCTGATGTGGTGTCCAAATGTTCTTTGGGTACCGTTGGTAAGTGTTAGAATGTAATATTCTATTGCCAAAACCAAATTTTGATCGAAAAGATCGTTGTCAGAAAGCGATATAACTAATGTGTGTTTAGCGCCTGTATCAGCATAGGTATAATCGCACAGTGATCCGCTGGTGTATCCTCCGTTTCCGCCCGTGTTATTGTTTGTACCGCCGTTATTACTTCTACCTATGCATATTTCTGGAATTACATCACATATTCCAAATGGATCCATGGGAGCCGAAATACTTACATAAGGAAGCGAGATTAAGAAGAAATGCCCGTCTCCTGTACAGTTGTCATTAATATTCGACTGAATATTTTTCAAATTTACTCTTATTATATGCTCAAAATTCGTTTCGGTAAAGCATTTTTGTTTGGAAACAACTGCAGATTGGTAGATTTTGTTTGGGTTTGTTATTTCGAATCGCCATCCTTGAGGAGTGGTAGAGTTTGGGATTAAAACGGGATAACCACATGTGTAATTTCCTACAGTTAATTGCTCGAACCTTTGATTGTAGCCATATCTA
>RCNO01000095.1 GCA_003731685.1 Bacteroidetes/Chlorobi group bacterium MS-B_bin-24 | reverse complement strand
GAACAAGTTTTAAAAAATCCAAAAGATTTGATTGTCTGGCTTTATGAAAATCAAGGAGCGCAAAGATTTGGAGCTGACAATAGACTTTTTGTAGTTTTGGCAAGCAAAAGCAATTTAGAGGAGAGTTGGAAATTAAAAAGGGATTTTGATTTTGTATTTGGTGAAATTGACAAATTTTTTGATAATGCCAAGGTTTCAGCAAAAGATGAAATTGTTTTCAGCTTTAAAAAGAAAACTTATACCACGATTTCTAAAATTTTGATTATTACTAAATAATATCGATTGTTTTATTTTGGAGAGAATAAATGACAAATTACGAAAGAGAAATTAAAGAAATTTATCAAGAATATTGTAAAAAGAATGGCATTCAATTTTTGGAGAAAGATTTTAATGATTTTCTAGAATTTTTAGAAATAGATTTTTATGATTGGGTGAAAGAAAATCTAAGGATTTATTTTCGAGATAAAAAATCAAAACGATAATGTAAAATTTGAACCCAATGATATTATTTGTTTGGCGCGGAGAAATCAAAGTTCAAACACTCGAATTTGGCATTATCGAGCTCAAAAATTTAATTTCTTTTTACGGGGATTTAAGTATTTAATTTTGGTAAGGAAACCAGATGGTAAAAAAAAAGAAAGGCCTTCTAAAGTAGAATGGAAGAAATATAAGTAATATGCCAACACAACGAGTGAAAATAATTAAAAAAACATTAGAAATTTTAGAAAATCGACCTTATGGAATTAGATAATCTAAATTCTTTTGTGCGGGATGAAAATCAAACTTTAAAACAAACTGAAACGGGAAAGAAAATGTTTATTCGACTTTATGAAGTTGCCAAAGAATCGAACGATGCAAATCTTGAAAATTTTTGCCGTGAAGTTTTAGAACTTTATGAAAAATATGGAATTAATAGGCACATAGAATGGAAAAAATAATTTCCCTAAAATTATGAGAAAAGGGTTTTACTCGGCTGTAAAAACGATACACTTCGTTGGTATCGGTGGTATTGGAATGAGCGGTTTGGCTGAAATTCTCTTCCGCCAAGGCTTCCTCGTCAGTGGTTCCGATTTGAAAGAGTCCGAAAATACCGAATACCTTTCCAAATTGGGGATACAAATCTCGATTGGACATTCTGCCGAAAATGTGTTGCAAAAAGATGTCCTGGTCTATTCCAGCGCTGTTGACCCAGATGCTAACCCCGAAACATTAAAAGCAAAGGAACTCGGCATTCCAGTGATTCGGCGGGCGGAAATGCTCGCCGAAATCACAAGGCTAAACTACACCATTGCCATTTCGGGGACGCACGGTAAAACTACTACAACTTCCCTTTGCGGATTGCTCTTGATGAATGCCAATTTCGACCCGACCGTTGTCGTTGGTGGAAGACTGCGCTCCTTTGGCGGGACTAATGCACGCCTTGGCAACGGAGATTGGACCGTCGTCGAAGCCGACGAATACGACAGAAGTTTCCTGCAACTTCAGCCTACTATCGCTATTGTGAACAACATCGAGCCGGAACATCTCGATATCTATGAAAATTTCGATGATTTGAAGAAAACTTTTGTCGAATTCTTGAATAAAGTCCCTTTCTATGGTGTTATACTTGCTGGTATTGACGACCCTGGTGTGAAAGAGATTTTGAAGGAATTGAAGCGAAAAGTTGTAACTTTTGGGCTGACGCGAGTGGCAGATTTCCGCGCCGAAAACATTGCTTTCGCCGAAAACCAAAGCTTCTTCGAAGTATTCCACGACAACCAACATCTTGGCAAAGTAATTTTAAATATTCCCGGCATTCACAATGTTAAAAATGCACTTGCAACGATTGCTTTGGGTTTCCAGTTGGGAATCGATTTCGAAACGATAAAGAACACTTTGCAGGGATTTTATGGCGTTTTCCGCCGTTTCGAAATCAAAGCAGTGAAAGACGATATTATGATTGTCGATGATTATGCACACCACCCGAGCGAAATCAGAGCGACACTTTCGGCTGCGAGAAATGGATGGAATAGGCGAATTATTGCTGTGTTTCAGCCACATACTTTCAGCCGGACACTTGCTTTTTCGAAAGAGTTTGGCTCGGCTTTCGATGATGCCGACATTTTGATAGTAACCGACATTTACCCCGCACGCGAGGCTCCCATCGAAGGGGTGACAGGGAAATTAATTGCCGACAGCGCCCGCGAGTTTGGACACAAAAATGTTTTTTACATTCCCGAGTTCAACGAGATTGTTCCGTTTATTCAAAATTTGCTGAAAAGCGGCGATATGGTGTTGACTATCGGAGCGGGAAACATCTGGAAAGTCGCCGAAGAACTGAAAAAAAGGTTTAATTCCCAGCAAACAATTTAAATTTGAAATAGAAAATTATCAAAAGCCATAATTTGTGGATAAATCTTCCTTCCCGTCGCCTTCTTTGCATTGTTTTGCCATTTTTTTAATTTTTTTATCTCAAGTTGTAACTTTTTAATTTTCAATTTTGTCTATAACATTTGAATCAATTCGAGAAATTTGGTGAAGGTGGTTTTAAACAATAGAAGCAAAAAATTTAATATCTTGAGTAACTGGCTTTTGTCTCAATTTGAATTTTTCAAATGTTTGAGTAAAAGTTCAAACCATAAAAAAACTTTATGATAAATCGTTTAACAAATATGGAGGCTTTATGAAACACAATTTTTTCAAATTTTTTGTTCTATTTATTTTACTTTCTTCGCCAGCATTTTCCCAGATGGTACCTAAATGGAAATTTCTTGCTCCTCTTCAGTCTGTGAGTATTTACGACATTAACCATTATATGGGACAACCCACTGGTGAGTCCTACAACCATCCTATTTTTTTCATTTATAATAAATTTGGGGACACGAATTACTATAAGTTTGAAGTAAAATGGAATACTGGTGATTCAACTGTCCCCGAAGTTCGTGGATTTACTTATGGTGATTCGTTAACTATTTTTGCTTTTATTGATAGTGCAAAATATGTGGGTCTTCAGGGTGTTAACATAATTTATAAATATATTGGGGTAATATTCAAATCCACTGATGGAGGGAAAACCTGGAAAAAAATTCAGTTAAACCCAAATTTTAGGTCGAGAAAGAGCGTAGGTCTTAATATGCGCGACAAGATGAACGGCATTGTCGT
>RCNO01000094.1 GCA_003731685.1 Bacteroidetes/Chlorobi group bacterium MS-B_bin-24 | reverse complement strand
CAACAAACTTTTTGAATAACTACGCATTTTTTCTTAATTTTGTATTTTATGTTAAATCGGAATTGAAAAATGGCGAAAAAAGAAGCAAGGATTAAAATAACACTTGAATGCACAGAGGCAAAAAAGGAAGGCAAGCCTGCTTCCCGTTACACAACAACAAAAAACAAAAACAATACACCCGACCGCTTGGAATTGAAAAAGTACAATCCATTCCTTCGACGNCACACTATTCATCGTGAAATTAAATAAAAATTTCGTNAAGTAAACNTTTGAANCTGCACTGAAAACCTTTTCGTTGGAGTTTACTGGAAAAGTAAACTCCATTATTTTTTTGAAATTTATTTTCAAAATTTAACTCAATTTTTTAATTTTCANTAGTTCATTTTTTCCATTAGCCAAAATTGTATTAATTTGCTTTTTTGGATTTTATATTTGAGGAAAAAATGAATAGAGCAATCAACTTTGCACCTGGTCCAGCAGTNCTTCCTGTGGAAGTTCTGGAAGAAACATCGAAAGCTGTTCTCGATTTTAACAACACTGGGATTTCCATNATGGAAATCAGCCATCGGTCGAAGGAATTCGATGCACTTATCAAAGAAACACNGCAATTGCTTCTGCAAATTATGGGACTTTCGCCCGACGAATATTCTGTCCTCTTCCTTGGTGGNGGCGCAAGTCTCCAATTTNTGATGGTTCCGATGAACTTCNTACGAAACCAAGCCGATTACGTCAACACTGGGGCTTGGTCCAAAAAAGCCATTAAAGAAGCGCAATGGGTTGGTAAAACTAATGTTATTGCTTCCAGCGAGGAAGCAAAATTTACTTATATTCCCAAGGACTTGAAATTCACACCCGATGCGGACTATGTTCATATCACAACGAATAACACAATCTACGGCACGGAGTGGAAAACAATACCCGACACTGGAGGAATTCCACTCGTTGCCGATATGTCGAGCGATTTTCTTGGAATTCCTCGCGACTTTTCGAAATTCAATTTGATTTATGCTGGTGCACAGAAGAATGTTGGTCCTGCTGGCGTAACCGTTGTTGTTATCAAAAAGAAATGGGCAGAAGAAAAGGGAAATCCAAATGCCCCGACAATGCTTAATTATATGACCCACATCAAGAACGATTCCTTATTCAATACTCCACCGTGTATTAATATTTTCGTGGTAAATAGAACTCTCAAATGGATTCAAAAGCAAGGGGGCGTCGAAGCAGTTTACCAAAACAACTTAAAGAAAGCCCAAATGCTTTACGACTTTTTCGATGCTAATTCCGATTTCTGGATCACCCCTGTCAAAAACAAGGAAGACCGTTCAATTATGAATGTTGTTGTTAATTTGCCTACGCCGGAACTTGAAGCGAAATTTGTTGAAGAAGCAAAAGCCAAGCACAATATGACGAATTTGAAGGGGCACCGAAGTGTTGGCGGAATAAGGGTCTCGATTTACAACGCCTGCCCCATCGAATGGGTCGAAAAACTTGTCAAATTTATGGAGGAATTCACAAATCAGCATAGGTAAGATGAAAAATAGGCTGCCTTGTTTCCCCAAGGCAGCCTTTTCTTGCCAACAATATGTTGGAAAAAATCTTTTCCTACTAATTATATATCTTCTGTTTTTTTTTCTCTGCCTAAATAAAGCCTTTCCAGAACCTTACTTTAACTTATACATTTCTAATTTCAAAATCGAAAAGCAACCTTTCAAAGCTTGGGAAATAAAAGAATGGAGACCTCAAATTGCTTCAAATTTTAACTTCAAGTGGTTGTCTAACATCGGCGGTAGCGAAGATGATGGATTTATTTCCGTCAAAGTTTTTAAACAATATATCTATGTCGGTGGTTCTACAAGAAGTTCAGATTTTCCAAATGATAGTATAAGGAAAAATTTTAAAAGTCAATCCGACATAATAATTCTAAAATTTGACTTAAATGGAAATCTAATTTGGGGAACTATAATAGGCTCAAATGGGAATGATTGGTTATATTCTCTTGCTATTGACTCTTTGGGTTATATTTGGGGTTGTGGCGAAGCAAGGTCTAGTGACTTTACAATAACAAGCGATGCTTTTCAAAAAAACTATTCTGGCGGAACTGCAGACGCAGTTGTTTTTAAATTAGATTCCAATGGAATTCTATTATATTCTACATATATTGGTGGTGGTGATTATGACGCAATAACAAATTTAGCAGTTGATAAATCAAATAACGTATTGGGGACTGGAAGAACAAGAAGTGGGAACTTCCCTTTAACAACTGACGCAAAAGATAAGATTCTCTCGGAAGAATACAAAACTCCAATTGTAAAATTCTCTCCTAATGGTAATCTGATTTATTCATCTTTCTTTGGTGGTTCAACTCCAAACTCAAGAACATTAGGTGATGTAATTGGGGTCTTAAAAAATGGAAATATAATCGTAACTGGCTATGCTAATTCATTAACTTTACCTGTAAGTCAAAATGCTTCTCAAAAAAACAACAATGGAGCTTTTGATGGTTTCTTTGTAATTTTCGACTCAAGTTTCAATATTCTTTATTGTACCTACTTTGGAGGCAACAATAATGATTATATTGCACAAATTGATGTTGATAAGTTCAATAATATTTATCTACTCATTTTCACAAATAGCCCTAATTTGCCCCTTAAAAATCCTACATTAATGGTCAATTTCCAAAAAGATTTAGATGCATTCCTTGCTCAATTTGACTCACTTGGCAATAACATTTGGGGTAGCTACTTTGGTGGAAAAAATTTCGAAGCTCGTGATTTCGGTGGTTTAAACTATTATGGTTGTTCAATAAAAGTTACACCTGACCAACAAATACTAAGCTTTTTTTACTCAAATTCTGATGACTTACCTACTAACCAAAACAACTACAAAAAAAATTATGACAACTTTATTCTAAAACTTGATAAAGATAAGACATTATCCACATCAACTTATCTTGGAGGTTCTGCAGACGACTTTTCAGGTGACCTATTCCCAATTGACAACGAAACTTTCGTGATTTGTGGAACCACAAATAGTCCAGATTTTCCTACTGTCAATGCTCAACAAAACAGGCTAAAAGGTAAATCTGATGGCTTTGTTGGAATTATATCCCTTGCTATCGACTCCTTACCTCCTACGGTGCAAAGCTATTCGGACTCCTGCG
>RCNO01000093.1 GCA_003731685.1 Bacteroidetes/Chlorobi group bacterium MS-B_bin-24 | reverse complement strand
AGCGGAGTGTACACATTGATAGTGAAGATAGGTAACACGACGGTAACACGAACACTGAACATAGTGAAATAAGAGCGTACGAACAAAGATAGAGCGCAGCAAGCAGGCGGCTTTGCCGCCTGCTTGTTTTTTTGGGGAAAGAGCATAATGTATGATAAAAAATTGAATCTGAAAATATCGTAAATTCGTGTTTGTTTTGCTTGCATAAATGAAATTGTTATTATTAGTAAACGGAAACGCAAAAAGGATTTTCGAAGCCCAGTCGATGAAGCAGGAGGACTTCGAAATAATCAAGATAAACGAGAAATTGCTTGCAAAACCACGAAAAATGTTAAACTATCTCCGCCAGAACCATTCTGAAATCTATTTTGGATGTTTATCGATTGAATTCCAAAGGTTTATACCTTTTATGTTGATATACATTTTATTAAGCAAGCCAAAAAAGGGTGGCATTATTGACGAAGAAGGAGCAAAAATTAAGTTCAATGCAATCAAGACAATTCTAATCACTATACCATTGTTAATAGTTGAAGCTGTAGGAAGCTTTTTCATTGTTGTCTACTCGTTTATATACTACTTTGTATGGAGAAAATGGAAGATAAAAAGTTAAGAGCACTGTTCTGGAGGATAGACTACACAGGAGCCTTGGTTGATGGTGGTGTTAGTACTACTGTAAGAAGTTTGATAAAAGAAATATTAAAAGAAGGACACGATGTTTTTTACTTTTCTGGAAGCAGAGCAAAATTACCTTCGAATGTAAAAATATATTATTTCCCATTTAATCGATTTTACCGAAATTTCCCCGAAATATTTGCTTTGAACTACAATTTTCGTTCTTTTAAATTTGCTAAAAAAGTTTTGCCCCAAATCCAACCTATAAATTTTATCTATCATCCTGTGCACGATTTCAACTTTTCTGCTGGAATGTTAAAAAGGGAATATGGAATTCCATTGTTTCTACAAGCAGATGGCGTTCAGTACTGGATAAAAAGGAATTGGGGCAAACTTTACTTTTCAAAATTGGTGCTTTGGGCAGAAGAAATTCTTTGGGCTTTATCCGATAAAATCTTCACCTTTTCAACACAATTAAAAAATTTATTAATAGAATTTGGGGCTCCGGGCGAAAAAATTTGCATTAATCCTTGCGGTTTCGACCCGGAAATTTTTCACCCTCAAATCGATGCTCGTGGTTTAAAAGAAAGCCTTGGGCTTGAAGGAAAATTTATTATTGGCTTTTCAGGTACTTTCGAACTTTACCATGGTATTTCTTTCCTTGCAAAATCGATTAAAATGGTAGTTCGTCGAATTCCCCAAGCTGTGTTCCTCTTTGTGGGCGATGGTTCATTTCGTGCACAGCTCGACGAAATCGTGAAACAGGACAATGTGCAGAAAAATACCATTATAACTGGCTTCTTGCCTTTCGAAGAAGTACCCAAATACCTTTCGATTTGCGATGTCCTTGTTTCCCCAGGAATCAACAACCCTGACGGAACAGAATTTTTCAATAGCCCGATTAAGAATTTCGAGTATATGGGTTTAAAGAAACCAATCTTAGCAACTGCAGTAGGTCAACAAAAAGAAATTTTCAAAGACCGATGGAATGCATTGCTTGTAGAAGAAAAGAACCCAGAAGCCATTGCCGAAGCAATTTGGGAATTATATCGAAATCCTGAGCTTGCCCAAACTATTGCCACAAACGCATATCAGGATGGTATCGCCAAGCATACTTGGTCACATCGTGCTAAAACTTTGCTCGACGCTTATTTCAGCCTCATCAAAAAATAAGGACTCATTTTTTCCGTTTCTAATTTTTAAATTTTGGAGGGACTATGGACTTAAATTTTTCTCCACAAACACTATATCGCCTTCCTTGGAATCTTGCCGACAATGCTGTTTCGTGGTTAGAACCTACTTATGCTTGTAATCTTTACTGCGACGGCTGTTACAGGGAAAACCGAAAATCGAGCCACAAACCATTGAGCGAAATTGAGCGTGAACTCGACCTTTTCGCTCGCTTGCGAAAAACCGATAGCGTCTCGATTGCCGGAGGCGACCCTTTAATGCATCCTCAAATTGTCGAAATTGTTCGAATGATTAAACAACGCGGATGGAAGCCTATTATTAACACAAATGGTCAAGCACTAACCGAAGATTTACTTTTAAAACTGAAAGAAGCAGGCGTTTGGGGCTTTACATTCCATATCGACAGCTTTCAAGGTCGTCCTCATTGGAAAGGTAAAACCGAAGTCGAATTAAACGAACTTCGCCTGCATTATGCTAAAATGCTCGCAAAGGTTGGGGGAATTACTTGCTCATTTAATGCAACTATTTACCCCGAAACAATTAAATATGTTCCTGAACTGGTGAAATGGGCTCAAGAACATATTGATATTGTTCATATTATGGTATTTATCATTTACAGAATCGCAACACTCGAAGGTCTATACGATTATTACATTGGTGACCAAAAAGTTGATTTTGGAAATATTACATATGTCAAAGAAACCGAAACTAGACGCACCGACGTTAAATCCCAAGAAATTGTAGAAGAAATTCGAAAGGCATATCCCGACTTTATGCCTTGTGCCTTTTTAAATGGAACCCATCTCCCCGACTCTTACAAATGGCTCCTCACTGGAAGAATAGGAAATAAACACCAGATTTTTGGTTACGTCGGACCACGTTTTATGGAATTGGTTCAAACAATCAAACACTTTTTCACTGGAACCTACTTGGCTTACGCAAAACCCAGCGCCCAAAAATTGGGACGATTATATTTCCTACTTTCTCCCTTTGACCGAGGAATAAGAGAAGCAGCGAAAAACTACTTCCGTTCGTTCTTCGCCAATCCCAAAGCATTTTTCAGCCGTGTTCATTATCAATCGATTATGATTATTCAGCCAATCGATATCTTGCCCGATGGCGAAACCAATATGTGCGATGGATGCCCGGATATTACTGTTTGGAAAGACCGCTTGGTTTGGTCCTGTCGGCTGGAAGAACAATTAAAATGGGGGCAACAGGCTCGCGTAGTTCCAAAAGCAAAGCCGAAAGAATTCGTTGAACTCGAAGTGCTTGAAAATTCAAATTCCAAATAGAAAATTTTACAGCAAGTCTAAACATCCACTGACTTGCTATTGCTGAATTAAATTGCAACCTTCCGAAGTTTTTTTGAGCTTCGGAAGGTTTTCATTTTTGCAATGATTATGCTTATCCCGAATTATGCATTAGAGATATCCAAAGGGAAAAAAAATTATCGATATTTTCAACGCAAACAATCCTGATATTAATCTTAATCTTCCCCACGGACGTACT
>RCNO01000092.1 GCA_003731685.1 Bacteroidetes/Chlorobi group bacterium MS-B_bin-24 | reverse complement strand
CCGTTAAGCCAGAAAGAAGAGCTTGGATTAAGGGATTGTTTGAAAATATCGATAATTTTTCTCCCCCTTTGGATATTTCTAATGCATAATTCGGGTTTAATTGATAAATCCAAGTTTTTCCACTTTAACTGCAGCAGGCTAATGAGAAAAGAAATAACAATTAATGCAACTGGAAAATGAACAATTTTGTTATGTAAATGAGAAAAAAGACTCCCGAAAAAGTCAACTTCTGAACCATTGCCAAATTTTTTCACTTCTGTTTCTTCTCCCTCGCTCGAAACTGCTGAATGAACAGCAGATTTATTTTGGTAAATTCCCTCGCCAAAAGAAAAGTAAGTGGTATTTTTATCTTCTGCAAAAACACTTGTATAATTATGCTTAAAGTATCCAAATATATTCTGTACGAAAAAGAATAGTAATATTAAGATAATTGAAGAAAAGGTTTTGCCAATGGTTGAGATATTTACTTTGTGCATATTCACTCCCAAATTTCTTTATAAATTTAAATATACAAAAATACAAAATGGTTTTCTTAATATTTCATAATTTTGCAGTTTTTATAGGTATTTGGTCTATGAGATTTAGTCAGTATTTCATTCCAACGCTTAAGGAAACACCAGCGGAAGCAATAGTTCCTTCGCATCAACTTATGCTTCGTGCAGGTTTAGTACGCCAAGTTGCCGCAGGGGTCTTTTCGTGGTTGCCCTTGGGCTTCCGTGTTCTGAACAAGGTAATCAACATCTTACGTGAAGAAATGAATGCCATCGGTGGACAGGAATTTCTCCTTCCCGCATTAAATCCAACTGAAATTTGGGAACAAACCGGACGCGTCGAGGCTATGGGCGATGTTATGTTTCACATCAAAAATCGCGATGGTTTGGTTTTGGCACCTACTCACGAAGAAATAATTACTTTTCACGCAAAACAACATATTCAATCTTACAAAGACCTCCCACAAATTTGGTATCAAATCCAAACTAAATTCCGAAACGAACCACGACCCAAATCGGGTGTGCTTCGTTGTCGTCAATTCATTATGAAAGATTCATATTCCCTGGACTCGTCTTGGGAAGGTTTGGATATTAGTTACAATAAACATTTGGAGGCTTACAAAAGAATTTTCTCTCGTTGTAAACTGAANTTTTTTATAGTTGGTGCATCGAGCGGAGNGATGGGCGGCTCAAAGTCCCAAGAGTTTATGGTAGAATCTAATGCTGGCGAAGATGTTTGTGCCATCTCGGCAAGTGGCTATGCAGCCAATCTTGAAGTTGCTACATCAAATTTGCCACCTGTCGGCAGAAAAGAACCCAGCTTGCCAATAGAAAAATTTCCTACACCTAATGCAAAAACCATAGATGACCTNATCCAGCAATTTGGATTCGACGAAAATTCATTGGCAAAATCTGTGGTATATATTATCAATAGTGAACCAGTTTTGATATTAATGCGCGGGAATGATGAACTCAACGAAACCAAATTGCAAGCAGCTTTCGGAACCAACAAGTTTCGACCTGCTACCCCACAAGAGCTTCTTGAAATCACCGGTGCAAATGCTGGTTCCATTGGTCCAGTTAATTTGAAAACTAAAATAAAAATTGTTGCCGATAATCTACTTAAAGATGCAAATGGATTGGTTAGNGGCGCCAACGAAGATGGCTACCATTTTAAGAACATCGACTTTCTGCGAGATTGCCATATCGATGCCTATTACGATTTGCGGACTGTTCGTCAGGGAGAGCCTTGCCCCATCGATGGAAGTCCAATCAACATAGTCAAAGCAATAGAATTAGGTCATATCTTTAAACTTGGAACGAAATATTCCGAAGCTCTCGGCGCTTATTTCCTNGATAAANATGGAAATGAACACCCAATCATTATGGGAAGCTACGGAATCGGNGTTGAAAGAATTATTGCCTGCTACATCGAACAAAATCACGACCAATATGGAATAATCTGGGATTATCCATTAACCCCATTCGATATTCATCTAGTCGGAATAAATACAAAATCGAATTTAATTAGTACAGAATGCGAAAATATATATATCGAATTGACAAATAATGGTTTCGAAGTCCTTTACGACGACCGAGATGAGAATCCCGGTGTAAAATTCAACGATGCAGACTTAATTGGCATTCCTATCCAAATCATAATTGGAGAGAAAAATATCAAAAAAGGCTTGGTCGAAGTAAAAATTAGAAGAACTAACCAAAGAGAACTTATTCCAAGGGAAGAGATTTTAAATTACTTAAAGGACAGAATCAAAAAAGGATAAAATACTTTGTGGGCCCTGAGGGACTTGAACCCCCAACCTACGGATTATGAGTCCGCCGCTCTAACCAGTTGAGCTAAGGGCCCCCCAATTCAATTTTNAACCAGCTNCTTCCAAAGAGCAAAATTTTTTGAAATAATTTTAAATCAATNGNCAAAATTAATAAAAAANATTGGATTTTTAATAGTTGAATAAACCAACAAACAAACCAAAATTAATTGCAAAGCCATTAGGTTTTAATGAAGATGGAACACTGCCAACCTCAACAACATCATTAACTTGCCATTTTTGACGAAAACCGATAGGATATTGTGTACCAAGCCTTAACATCAAAAAAGGTGTTACAGCAAATTCTATATTAACGTGGGGTTCAACAAACCAAAATGAACCCTTTAACTGATTAGAAGTATAATTGTTTGTCGTCAGGTCATTCCACTCAAATTTTGTTACATTGTAGTTTGTAATGTCGATACTGGACCACCCGAATCCTAACCCAGGCAAAACAGCCAAAGATTTTATAACAACAAAACCATAATCGACTGCGAAACCCGTAAATCCGATTTCATATTTTATGCCTTTTGTCTGATTGTAGTCAAATTTCTTTTCCTCTGTTTTGTAGCCTGAATATCCTGAAAATCCGATTCGAAGATTTGGGATAATACCTATGGCAGTAAAACCTTGGGCACCAGACAAATAAAAGGGAGACTTGAAATTATTCAAACCAATAACACCACAAACCTTGTTCAAATCATCAACGTTTATAAAAATAAACGAGCCAACATATCCTCCGCCTAAACCAAAGTATGGTGGCTTTTCGATTTTCACATCACTCTCTTCAAACTGAATATTCTGCAAGTCGTCTTGCGAAAAAGCAACTAAACTAATCGCACAGAACAGCAAAAGAAATAAAAACATTCTTCTCATATCTAAACCAAGTAATTGTTGAAAATACAAATTTATGAAAAAAACTATGAAGATTTATTTTTAATTTTGCTTTTTACTTAACATAAAAGGGAGGTAATATATGAACACTCTTTTCTTTATTCTTTTTGGAATTGCTTGGTTCATTTTTGCCTA
>RCNO01000091.1 GCA_003731685.1 Bacteroidetes/Chlorobi group bacterium MS-B_bin-24 | reverse complement strand
CGTTAAGCCAGAAAGAAGAGCTTGGATTAAGGGATTGTTTGAAAATATCGATAATTTTTCTCCCCCTTTGGATATTTCTAATGCATAATTCGGGTTAAAATTAGTTGTTTGTTTAAATATTTTTTTATAATTTTGAACTTTTCAAACAAAAAAAGTTTAAAAAGTTTATGAAGAACAAACAGAATTTGTTTGTGGTTATTGTGAATGAGGCAATGAATGCCTTTTTGGAAAAGGGATACAAAAACCTTAACGTCGATGAGTTAGTTGCACAGATTGGTATCAGCAAAGCAACTTTTTACAAGTATATACCATCGAAAGAAATTCTTTTCGAAGAATGTGTTCGGACATATTTAGAAAAATTTAGGAAAGAACTTCGGCAGCTGATTAACAAAATACTCAAAAGTAATCAGGAAACATTCTTTGCTTTATTTATGGAAATAATAAAGCTATCAACTAATTTTCTTACAACAATTACAAATTTGATAAATGTTAAAATAGAAAAACGATTCCCGCAAATAAGTTTAAAATTACGGGAGTTTACAAAAAAACAAATAGAAACCTCGTTTTTTTCGATTATCAACAAAGGAAGGGAATTGAGATTAATCAAAAACGAAATAAGTGATGAGGTTTTATATTTTATCATTTACACCACATTAATTAACCTTAAACAATTTACTCAAAGAGAAGGAAAGGAAATAACTTTAAATACATTTTTAAACCATTATTTTCAAATTATATTTAACGGGATTTTAGAAGATGAAATCAAAGTTTCTTTTTATTATCAATAAATTAAATATGTTTATGAAAGTTATCAATCTAAGGCAATTGAATTTTATCTGTTTTGTATCAATAAGTTTGTATTTTCTATTGACAAGCAACATTTATTCAATTGATTTAACCCTTGAAAAGTCAATAAAAATCGGAGTGGAAAATAATAAAGATTTAGCCTATCAAAAATTGGAAATAGAAAAGGCTGAGCAAGCTGTAAAAGAAGCCAAAGGACACGCCTACCCTACCATTGATTTTAACTCATCTTTTTACCATTATATTCAAAAGCCTATTCTATTTTTCCCAGATTTTCAAGCATTTATTAACAATGCAACTTACGGCATCTTATTCAAAGAACATTTAGTTCCACCTGACAATTCAAAATTTTTACCAATGGGATTAACCAAGCAGTCCTTTTTCTTAAACAACCAATTCGAGAATAAGATACAACTTACTCAGATTTTATTTAATTCAACTGTATTTCGTGGTATTGGAGCCTCGAAAACCTACTTGGAAATTTCGAAATACAATTACCAATCAACATTGTGTAATTTGGTAGCAAATATTAAAAAAGCTTTTTATGGTTGCATTCTTTTGAAAAACCTAAAAGAGATTTACCAAGAAAGCCTTGCCAATGCCGAAGAAAATTTAGCAACTGTAAAAAGTCTTTACAATCAAGGCTTGATTTCGGAATTTGATTTAATGCAAGCCGAAGTTCAAGTGGAAAATCTTAAGCCTCTCGTTGAAAATGCGAACAATTCATATAAAAATGCTCTAAATAATTTAAAGTTGCTTTTGAATCTTCCAATGGACACTTCGATTGAGATTACTGGTGAGCTTGCGATGAAAGAAACAACGATTCCCGAGCAATCTGAGCTTATTAAACTTGTTTCGGAAAACAATCTTCAACTTAAGACCTTAGAATACAAGAAGAAAGTTGATATCGAAATGGTAGAACTTTATCGCTCAGAATATTATCCATCGCTTGTGGCTTTTGCTAATTATAGCTTTGCGGGTCAGTCCGATAAATTGAACTTCAATACATATTCCCAATCATTAATTGGTATTCAATTATCCATAAACCTTTTTAATGGATTTCAAACAAAAAGCAGGGTTCAGCAATCAACTATCAACTACAAACAGACTGAGGAACAAATTCAGCAACTACGGCAATTCCTTACAAAGCAAATTTTAGAAAGGGTGGACGACCTCGAAAAGGCACGAAAACAAATCCTGGCTCAGGAAAAAAATATTCGACTTGCTGAAAAAGCATATCAAATTGCCCAAACCAAATACAAAAACGGAACTGCAATTCAACTCGAAGTTAAGAATGCTGAAAACGAACTGCGTCAGGCAAAATTGAATTACCAGCAAGCACTTTTTGAATATATTTCTGCACAAATTGATATCGATAACATTTTAGGGAAGATAGATTATGAAGACAAATAGGAATATTTTGGCAATCAGCATGGCTGCGTTAGTTACTTTGATTTTCCTCAGCATTTTTGTCTTAATTAGTTGCAACAAAAATCGGGCAAATACTCAACAAACGATTGCTCAAAATCGTGCAGTACCAGTGAAAATATTGGTGGTACAGCCTCAAAAATTCGAGGAAACCCTCTCCTTCTATTCGCGACTGACTGGAATAATCGAAAATACCCGAACAAGTATGGTTGCCGATAGAATTGAAAGAATACGCGTTCGACCCGGTCAATTTGTAAAGGAGAAACAAATTGTGATTGAGTTCCCCACCGATAATCCATCCTTACAATTCCAACAAGCAAAAGCTGCGTATGAAAATGCACTTAAAAATTACAATAGAATGAAGGAATTGCTTAAAACTGGCGAGGTTTCGCAACAAAACTTTGACAATGTGGAAACCCAATATCTTGTTGCCAAAAGAAATTACGAAGCACTGAAGCAAGTTCTTTTTGTCGAGGCTCCTATTTCTGGCTACNTTTCGAGTATTTATGTTACNGAGGGGCAGCAAATTGATATTGGCAAGCCTCTGTTTACTGTTAGTGTACTGAATAAAATGAGAGCGGTAACTTGGGCGAATGAGCATGAAATCCAAAAATTGAAAATTGGAATGAACGGAAAAATATTGTGGAATGGCAAAGAATACCCCTGCAAAATTATCTCATTGGGGTTGAAAATGGATGAAGCTACAAAAGGCTTCCGTGTTGAATTCGAAGCANCAAACCCAAACTTGGAACTCAAAAGCGGTGTTACTGTCGAAATTCAAGTCAAAGTATATGAAAACCCAAATGCTATTGTAATCCCAACAAATCTGATTGAAAAGGACCCCGATGGCAAACCATTTGTTTTTGTCGAAAAAGATGGNATNGCANTAAAGAAATATGTGAAGATNGGAAGAACAAGTAAGCTTAATTCTGAAATTATCGATGGCTTATCTCCTAATGAACATCTAATTGTGGAAGGTAATCATTTACTTTCGGAAAATTCAAAAGTCTTTGTTATTGGTATGTAGAAAAAAAGACAAATAGAAAATGTTTTTAGCAAAAATTGCAACCCATAGGCCAGTTTTAACAACGACAATTATTCTTGTATTCATTCTTTTTGGGGTATC
>RCNO01000090.1 GCA_003731685.1 Bacteroidetes/Chlorobi group bacterium MS-B_bin-24 | reverse complement strand
ACTCTAACTGCTCAACTTTTTTAGTTAATTCTTTCATCCCTGCAACCTATTATTTTTGTTAAAATTACAAAAAATTAAATCTTTTAATTGCATATTTCGGGATAATCCCAAAACCGATTTCGTTTCCCCAACCGGAATTCATTACGGTTAGACATCGGATGTCTGCCAGACATCCGATGTCTGAAAATCTCTTGTTCGGACGAATGCGACTGAAATAATTAGCGATTGCCTTGCAAAAAGACATCGGATGTTTTCGAAACATCCGATGTCTGAAAAATACTTGTAGGGGCGACCGGCGGGATGCCCCTACTGAATCATTGGGAAATGATAAATAAACAATTTACATTTGCTTGGGTGAAACGAATTGAGTAATAACCAAATATTTTTAAAACAAAATTCCTACAGCTCCAAAGTTTTTTCGTTCTGTGCTTCCAATAGGCGAACAAGTTCGGTAAGATATAATCCCGCCAGCATTCCATCAATCACTCTATGGTCGTAAGTCAGCGACACGTATGCCATATAGCGAACCACGATAACATCCTCGTCATCGATTGTGCGAACAACTGGGCGTTTCTGGATTGCTCCTACTCCAAGAATTGCTGTTTGTGGCTGATTGATTACTGGCGTTCCAAAAAGCGTTCCAAAAGTTCCAACATTGGTAAGGGTGAAAGTCCCGCCCTGAATATCATCGGGGTTGAGCTTTTTTGTGCGTGCCCGTGTCGATAGGTCGTAAATTGCTCTTGCTAAACCTGTGAGACTTAAAGCGTCGGCATTTTTAATTACTGGAACAATCAGGTTCCCATCTTCCAATGCAGTTGCAATTCCCAAGTGGATTCGTTTGTGTTGGATAATATTTGTTCCATCGACGCTAACATTTACTCGAGGATAGGCTCTAATTGCTTCGACCGCTGCTTTGGCAAAAAATGGTGTATAAGTTAGCTTAAAGCCTTCTCTTTTCTCAAATTCATTTTTGAACTTCTCTCGGAAACGCACAATTCCAGTAACGTCGGCTTCGTGGACGCTTGTTACGTGTGCAGAAGTTTGCTTGGAATAGACCATATGCTGGGCAATCAACTGCCGCACGCGGTCCATTGGGATAATTTCGACATCGGGACCGTATTGGGTAATCTTTGGTGTTGCAGGAATGGCTTCCGTTGTTGCTGGGGATGTTGGAACTGTGCTGGGAACTGGTGCGGCGCTTGGTTCTGCACTCACAACTTTGCTTGCCTTTGCTTTCTTTTGTTCAATGTATGCCAGCAAATCATTTTTGGTAACTCTTCCATCTTGTCCCGTTCCTTTAATCGAAAGGAGCTCTTCTTCGGTGATGCCTTCCTGTTTGGCAATGGAGCGTACGAGCGGGGAAAAGAACTGCTTGCCTTCGCGTGCCTTTGGTTTGATTTCAGCCTCCTGCTTTTCTTCGACAACTTCCGCCTTTTCGGGAGTCGGTTGTTTAATTTCGGGTTGCGTTGGAGCGGGCTTTGGGGAAATAGTTACATCAGCCGATGTCGAAATTCGTGCAATAACCGAGCCAACAGGGACAGTCTGGTTTTCTTGGGCAAGTATCTCGACAATTACGCCAGCGACTGGCGAAGGAACTTCGGTGTCGACTTTGTCGGTCGAGATTTCCAAAATCATTTCGTCCCGTTCCACTCGGTCGCCGACTTTTTTCAACCAGCGAAGAATAGTCCCTTCTTGCAACGACTCGCCCATCTTGGGCATTACCACGTCGACAATATTCCCTGCTGCAACATTTATTTGGGGTTGTTCGACTTTGCTTTCTGCGGGTTCAGCTTCCTTCGGAATGTTTTCGGCTGGGGGAGTTTGTGTTGCTGGTTCCGAGACAGCAACTTCAGAAGTTGCTTCGGTTTCAATCCTTGCAATCACCGAGCCAACCGGGACAGTCTGATTCTCTTGGGCAAGTATCTCGACAATTACGCCAGCGACTGGCGAAGGAACTTCGGTGTCGACTTTGTCGGTCGAGATTTCCAAAATCATTTCGTCTCGTTCCACTCGGTCGCCGACTTTTTTCAGCCAGCGAAGAATAGTCCCTTCTTGCAACGACTCGCCCATCTTGGGCATTACTACATCTACTTTCATTTTAACCTCATATTTTGCTTAACAATAAATTACAAAGATAAAAATTCATTTCTTAAAGAAAAACAAGTTTCTATCGATATCCGTGTTAATATTGATGTTGACAATGTACAAAAGGGTTTTCTTTGTGTTGTTCGAAACAACTTCGATTACTCTCGGGATTACAAATCCTTTGAAATTAAAGAAATACTTTGGAATAATTTTGAATGTATAGGGGGAATGATAAAATTTCACAATCTTGTAAATGTCCGAAAAATTCACTTTGCCGAAGTTGTAGAAAGTTGTGTCTTTGTTCGAGTTCACAGCCACGAACGAAACAAAGGATGTGTCGGGATTAGCCCAATCCTCGGTTGAAACAGGTTCAAAAAGGTTCTCGTCGAAAAAGCCAAACAAATAGAGGATGTTGAATTTGATTCGGGAAACTTCTTCGGGATGTAATTCCTGTGGCTGATAAATTTTGCGGGTCGGGTCGACTATCCATCCCGTGTTGGAATTAATTACCGTGATTGCATATTGTTCGCCGAAACGGATTTGTAAACGCAAAGTGTCGGGCAAAATCCTATGAATAACAAATTCCAGTGAATCGTTCTTCTCGTCGANGATAACTCCAACAATCTGGTAGTTCTTTAATTCGCCCAATGCCTTCCGATTCGCAACGAAATTCTTGTATTTCGGGAAAAGAGTGTCCGAAGGTCGAGCTTCGACAACACAGAACAGAATCACGATAATGTAAAGTAATTTTTTCACGGAAATCGCTCAAATTTAAAATCTAAAAGTCGAAATAAAATTAAAATTAGTGAATTTGAATTTTTTAAATAAATTTTTCATATATTCGTATTTNGAATTTGACATAAGTGGAGTTAAAAATGATACAACCAATTGACAGGCAAAACCAAAATCAGGCGGAAAACACGCGAGTCAACACACAATTTCGTATACAAAGCGAAATGCTACGCCAAGCGATTGGAGCTTCCCCCAATTCCCTGCAATCCCAACTTTTGCAATTAATTTCGTCGAATTTACCAAATCTTCAGCAGGCACAAACCCAAGCCCAAACACAAATAGCCAAAGGCTTCCTCGATATTAAAATTTAACATTATCTCCGCAATTTTTATTGAANNAGTTAACCTTAAAGAAATCAAAAAATTTTTTAAAAAAAATTTGGAAATTTGAAATTTTTTTTGTATNTTGCAATTTGAACTTNAGCAGATTTTGAAAATGTTTTGGCAATGGTGCCGTAAAGTGTTTTCTAATCTTGCGATGCGGGGGATAATTCCATTTGAGGCTCCTTTTGTGTTTAATTCT
>RCNO01000089.1 GCA_003731685.1 Bacteroidetes/Chlorobi group bacterium MS-B_bin-24 | reverse complement strand
TAAAACGAAAAGCAAACATAAGATTTTGAATATCGAATTCACATTTTCACTATCTAATCAACTGCAATTTAACAATTGCACGAGAAATTTCGACAGTCGGGTCATCTATTGGATAAGCAATAAACACGACGTTGTAAAGTCCTTCCTGTGCATTATAGGAAGCGATGAAATCGAGTGTGTGTGTTCCTTTGGTAGTGTAAACGCTTTTGAGCAATTTCGCAACTTCGCGTCCAGTAAGGTCATTAACAAATGCATCGAGAATTACATCATCTTCGACGATATACTCAATTCGAGTAGAAACACTAAAAGGATTTGGGGAAGGAGTGGCTTTGGTGATGATAGAGTTTGGTATCCGCTCGCAATCGTATGCCAAAGGGATAAGATTCCCATAGAAGTCTTTATAAAGCAACTTGTAGCAATACTCAAAGCCACGATAGGCAACAGTATCGAACTCAAATGAATATTGCTTCCCCACCGAAGAGGTTCCAAGCCCAATCAAACCTTGGTTTTGAAGGTCGCCACGGCGATAATCGGCAACGGTATCCCCATAGTAAACACTTTGTGGATTGGGATTTTCGGGNGTTCGAAGCCCGCGAACAACAATAAAACCATCGACATAGGCTTCGGAAAGCGTTTCCCAAGATAATCTCAGCCTCTTCAATCCAACATACTCGACATCGAAATATTTCAAAACGGTTTGAGGTCGAGGTCTATCGATGCTTGAATATTCCACAAAGCTCCGAAGCCCGTCGTCCATTTCGATATTGTCATTCACCTGTGCATAAAATAAATTCGGAACGAAAAGGCTATCGTGGTCAAGTTTATAAGCACAAGCTTGATAGTACAAAAATGGTTCAAGCCATTTAAGTTTTTGCGGAGGGATTGTGCCATCCTTCGTTTTAATAATAAACCTGCCAATCCTAATTGGAGAATCCTTTTGGGTANGTATGCAATTACTAAAATCCTCCGGTCCTGCAATTGTAATGCTGAAACGACCCGGCAGAACATTCGGNGTTACAAGATAGCTCACAGAAGGAAGAACGCCAGGAATACCAATAATTTTCAAATCGCTCGAGTTGGGAACAAGTTCAATCGTGTGTCTATCGGGCGAAACATTATAATTAGCACTATCGAAGGCAAATGCAAAAGTAGCATTAACAAAATACTGCCAATTATCCGAAGTTCTCGTAAGCGTTAACACAAATTCCAGTTCATTTCCCCGCACCACAAGCATCACACTATCAATTGTTACTTTTGCAAACGAGGAAACTTGTGCAAACAATGGGAAATTTATTAACAACGAAAACAATATGATAAGTAAAAATTTTCTCATCATGGAACGAAAGTCTTTCTATTCCTATTGTTAATTGAAAAGTTCAGGTCTCGTGTTGTAATTATTCCATCGAGGTTTGTATCCCAAACAAAATAGCCTTCGAAATCTCGTTCTATCCAAATTCCAATTTGGTCAAGCAAATCGATNACACCATCGCCATTGATGTCCCCAGCGGGCATACCGAAAAGAAGNCCCTGCGGCGTCCTTGCTAACGGCTTCAATGCATTTTCGCGTCCCATCACAAGTTCCGGCTTGGTGAAATCCAGATATGCAGCGACAGTCTTTCTAATATCAACTTTTTCTTCGGTGACAACAGCAAGATGATTTCGATGTAAAATAGCAATATAATATGATACCGGACCAGAATCGAACTTAATCATTGAGTCTGTCAAAGGATATTCTCCATTCTGCCCAACAATTCTGCCATCGGTCCTTAGAAAGCCAGTGTAAACGATAGGCTGCGAGTCGTTCAATGTTCGACGGAACTCAACGACTATCCAATCGACGACGGAATCGGGAAT
Source organism: Bacteroidetes/Chlorobi group bacterium MS-B_bin-24 (assembly GCA_003731685.1). Taxonomy (GTDB): domain Bacteria; phylum Bacteroidota; class Ignavibacteria; order Kapaibacteriales; family UBA2268; genus Naka2016. Next base: position 1,620 of record RCNO01000089.1, on the reverse strand, counting down.
TGTTTTAACATTAATTTTTGCTCTATTCGGGTCTCGATTATATGGGAAAACATCGGGGGGAGTTTTAGGAATAAGATTTCTTTTTTGCAAATCGTTTGCCATTGTACCGCCTCGCCACGCCCCTTCCAAAAGCACTTTGCCCGAAAACGCCAATGGGTAATAAATCGAACTACCGATGGCAAAATCTCCCGTCTTGACTTGAGCCCCAGATTTTACTATATTATAAGCCCAACCGTTGACCGTGTCGAATTGAACAACGTCATCTTCGCCAACATTGACCCAATTCGAACCATTCCACCATTGCAATTTTAATTTATACGCATCCAATCCGTTAGTTTCGTCAATGGACGTATCTGCACTATGCCGCCACCCATAGCCAACGATTGGATAAAATTCCGAAATTGTTGAGCCATAAATATCTCGGGCATCGATAGAAATCAACCTACGAACTTTGTTCGCAATAGGCTGGTGGAGCGGGAAAGTTCTTGGTTTAACACGGAATGTTACCTCCGATGCACCATTTTTCGACTGCTCGTTCGGGAAAATCAAATAAGTATAAATGTTATTGAAAAGAATCTTGCTGGAATCTGCTTTTAAATTGGTTCTTCGGAAACTGCCATCGATTTCTGCATTAGGATTTTGAAATTCCGGATTGTTCGAGGAAGTCAATGTTAAAGTATACCGTGCGCTATCATTGGGCTCGGTATAAATCGTGGAGCGTAGCCTAAGAGTATCGTTAACAACAACATTCTTTCGTAATTCGAGTCCGGCAGTTGTGTTAACTTCTAAATTTCCTAAGGTTGAACTATCGGAAGGTATTTCGGGTCCGCTAGCAATTTTTCCTGAACCACGATACTCCACATCAACGCGTTTTCCAAACAAAGGCGTTTCTGAAATCGATGAACCAACATAGCGGATGATTTTAGCCGAATCACCCAGCGAAAAGTTATTGCCAAGAGAATTCCTGAACTCACCACGNGAAAGTATCAATTGATAGTCGATTTTAAAACCACCACCACNAATAACNACTGCACCGAAAGGATTATCCAAATGGAGGATTGGGAAGTTCCCNGTGCCCCACAGCTCNTGCCAGTTATTTCCNGCAAGTCGAATTTCTTTATTTCCAAAGATTGAACTGGCATTTGCAACGGGACCCAGCGCCCAGACATCCCCTCGAAGCAAGTTGATCCTAGCTGAATCTACAAGAAGCAAACTATCGCGAGCAATTAAAGGAACCGGCCGATTCCCAACTTTTCGCACCGTATCGATAATCTTTAATCCCGAACCACTAATAACCAATTGATTATAAACAATGTTTGGAACCTCCTGGGTAAAAGCAGGACACGAAGCAGTAAACTCAAATCTGCCATCTANGGTGTCGTTAAGATTTTTCACCTGACCTGCTCTTACCCGGATTGTCCCCAGATTATTAATTCGCCCNCCAGTGTTATCCAAACTTATGCCTTGGGCATCAAGTAAATATACAGAAGCCAGAAANGCAAGAAAGACTATTAGGTATCTCCTCATCACTTTTACGCTAACTTTTTTAAACCTTTGTTCAGTCATAATTCCTTCGAATTAAGTAATAAAAAGGAACCCGGGGGCGGAGGGCGAACCCCC
>RCNO01000088.1 GCA_003731685.1 Bacteroidetes/Chlorobi group bacterium MS-B_bin-24 | reverse complement strand
GAAGTTGATTTCTTCGTTCGCTCTATGGGTCCAGCTACAAGTAAACCTGTATTTCGTGGGTTGGGACTCGACTACCTTAAAGTTTTCGAAAATGATGTTCCCGTAAAGGATTTATCCTCGACTGCGGCCGACCACTCCACTGCCATCGACCCAACAATCTTCGACAAGATTGAGGTTATACGTGGTCCAAAGCTTTTGGTTTATTCCCCAAACGCAATCGGCGGTATTGTCAATCTTTCTTCCAAGGATTTTTTAGTTGAAAAAGTCGATAGAATATCATTAACAGGGAAAGGTATTTACGAGTCCGGAACAAATAGTAAAATCTTAACAGTACTTGGTGAAGTTCCTTTGAACGATTTCTTTGTTTCAGGAAGTTATAATTATAAAAAAGCATTAGATATGGTCAGTGGTAAAGGTGTTATACCAAATACATATTTCAATAGTAATAGTGGTAATATTTTTACTGGAGGTCAAATAAGTAATTTCTCGGCTTACTTGGGACTTGGAATGTATAAACTTAATTACGGTGTTCCCGGCGGTTTTGTTGGTGCCCATCCCAAAGGAGTAGATATAAGTCTCGAAAGGAATAACCAAATGTTTAGAGCACTTTATCATTTTCACACAATATTGGACAATGTTACGATTAGTTTCAATCGAACATATTACCATCATACTGAATATGAGAAAACCGGTTCTGTTGGAGCGGAATTTCTTTTAAAAGATTACTATGCAAATNTCAATTTTAACTTTCAAAGCNANAAGCCTTTTAACGAAACNATATTAGGTTTGAACTTCCAGAAAAGTAATAACCAATATGGTGGTTACGTTTTCACGCCTAATACNTATTCGTGGCTGTTTTCGACATATTTATATCAAAGCATTAAAATTGGAAATCATTTGATTGATTATTCANTTAGATTTGACCACAAGGAATACGACCCAATGAACGAAAATAAATACACAAAGAATCCACCAAAGAATAGGAATTTCAATGCTTATTCCTTTTCGGTCCTTGTTATGCATTATTTAAACGATATTGCTTCGGTAGGATTGAATCTTGGTCGAAGCGAGCGAATTCCGAACATCGAGGAGTTGTATTCCAATGGTCCCCATTTGGCTGCATATTCTTACGAAATTGGCAATACAGACTTGAACAAAGAACTTGGNTATTTCGCTGAGCTTTCNTTTAATCTACTTTTCAAAAANAGTAATTTCAATTTTGCAATTTTCGATTATGAGTTCCAAAAATTTCTNTTTCCACAGAATACTGGAACAATAAATGTTTCACAACTATTACCCATTTACAAAATCTCGGATACAAAGGCAAGAATATTTGGTTTCTCGACCAATTGTTCTTACGAAATCCTCCCAAATTTCGTAGCAAAGTTTAACACAAGCTTTTCAAAGGGAATTAATTTAACCGAAAACTCCAACTTACCACAAATTCCCCCGCTAAAAGGACAATTTAAGCTTGAATACCAATTCCAAAAAGTTCAAGTNTCGATATTCACAGACTTCGCTTTGCGGCAAAACCTTACAGGACCATTTGAAGAGCCAACCCCCGGCTATGCAATTCTTAATTCAAATGTTAGATTTTGGTTCCCAATATCCAAACTTANTGGNGTTGTAAACTTATCAGTTGAAAACATATTCAACAAATTGTATTTCAATCACTTATCTCGAATAAAATCGGTTTATCCCGAAATTGGTCGCAACATTACTATCCATTTTTTACTTTATTTCTAATGATTTAATCGTTTTTTAGTAATTTGCTTTTTTTCATATATGGAGTTAATATGAAAATTGTTATCACAGATGGAATCGACAAGAAAGGCGAAGAAATACTTCGCAATGCTGGTTTTGAACTTACAATTCAAAAATATTCACCCGAAGAATTGATACAAGTAATTGGGGAATACGACGCAATAATCGTTCGTTCGGCAACCAAAGTCACCAAAGAAGTAATCGAGGCGGGGAAAAAACTCAAAGTTATTGCTCGCGGTGGCGTAGGCTTGGACAATATCGATGTTGAATATGCAAAATCAAAGGGAATTGAAATTCTAAATACTCCTGGAGCTTCTGCTATATCGGTTGCTGAGCTGGCTTTGGCTCATATGTTTGCCGTCGCCCGTTTCCTCAATTTAAGCAATATCGAAATGCGCCAAGGCAAATGGCCCAAAAAGGAATATTCAAAGGGATTTGAACTGACTGGAAAAACTCTGGGCATCATTGGACTTGGAAATATTGGAAAAGAAGTTGCAAAACGAGCTATTGGTCTGCAAATGAAAGTTATTGCTTACGACCCATATGTAACTTCAACAGACCTCGACGTAGAACTTGTCTCGAAAGATGAACTGCTATCCCGGGCAGACATAATTTCGCTTCATCTGCCTAAAATCAAAGGCGAGCCACCTGCAATCGCGGCACCAGAATTCGCCAAAATGAAGAAAGGCGTTGTGCTTATTAATTGTGCTCGCGGTGGTGTTGTAGCCGAGAAAGATTTATTAGAAGCCTTGAATAATGGAACTGTGCTCGCGGCTGGAATTGATGTGTTCGAAAATGAACCACCAACAGAAGCTCAAAGGGATTTGATTAATCACCCAAGAGTTTCTGTTACTCCACACATTGGCGCTTCAACAGTTGAAGCACAGGAACGAGTTGGTGTCGAAATTGCCCATAAAGTCGTTGAAGCCTTGAAAAAGTATCAATAATTTGGAGAGTCAAAATGCCGGTGTTCAGACCATTCAAAGCATACAGGCCTAAACCAGAATTCGCAGCAAAAGTCGCCGCCAAACCATACGATGTCCTCTCATCCGAAGAAGCAAGAGAGGAAGCAAAAGATAATCCATTATCATTCTTGCACGTCGGGAAACCCGAAATAGACCTCGACCCAACAATTGACCTCTATGACCCTCGGGTTTACGAAAAAGGCCGGGAAAACCTGATGAAATTAATTNACGATGGCGTCCTTGTGCAAGACCCCGAACCCTATTTTTATGTTTGGTCGCAAACTATGGGTAGCAGAACCCAAATCGGTTTAGTTGGGTGCGCTTCGGTAGAAGATTACTGGAACGATAAAATCAAAAAACATGAAAAAACACGAAAAGACAAGGAAGAAGACCGCTGTAATCACGTGCGATACACCAACGCCCACACAGGTCCAATTTTCCTTACCTATCGCGATAATCCTGAAATCAATAGCATCGTCGATAAGATTATAACAACAACACCCGTTTACGACTTTNTATCGGAAGATAACGTTCGCCAAAAGGTCTGGGTTNTTAAAGATAACGAAACTATCAACAAAATTCAAGAAATTTTGAACGAAGTTGATTACTTTTATGTTGCGGATGGTCACCACCGCTCCGCCGCCGCTGCAATTGTTGGCNGAGAACGNCAACNGGCAAATCCCAACCATCGTGGCGATGAGGAATACAACTTTTTCCTTTCAGTGCTTTTTCCTGCAAGTCATCTGATGATAATGGACTACAATCGAGTTGTGAAAGACCTAAATGGAAATACCCAAGAGGAATTTTTGAATAAGATTTCAAAAATTTGTAATGTCGAAAAAGTTGGCAATCAATACAAACCTCAAAAGAAAGGCGAAATCGGAATGTATCTTCCTGGGGAGTGGTATCGACTGGAAATTAAACCTGAGTATCAATCTTCGACTGACCCCGTCGAGATTTTAGACATTTC
>RCNO01000087.1 GCA_003731685.1 Bacteroidetes/Chlorobi group bacterium MS-B_bin-24 | reverse complement strand
CCTATCCTTGGCTTTTCGTATTCGGGTGCAAATTCTCAATCACTTACAGTGAATTGGAGTGGTATCACCGCACCTTATACTGTTTATTATCGTTTGGCAGCAACATCTTGCGGGTCGACGTTAAACTCGAGCGCAGCAAAATTGGAAATTGGCCAGCAAGTTACCCCCGGTACTTTTGGTCCAGACGATTGGGCATCAATAGGTTCAAGTTATACTCTGTCTCTGCCTTACACAGGTGGAGCTGGGACAATCAACTGGGAATTGCGTAAATATAGCGGTTCTGGGTGTAGTGGTTCCTATACCACCGTTGCAACCGGTTCCGTTACCCCACCAAGTGCAATTCAATATACCTTTAGCAATATTGGTTGCAATGACGATGGATATTATAAGTTCGTAGTTTCCGATAATTGCGCCTCGAATGTTGCTTCGAGCTGTACACATTTGCATGCATTGGCACCAGAGCCCTCGACCCAGGCATACGGTATTAGTGGTGGTCGAACACGAACAACGATTAGCTTGATTTGGACAAGTGGCGATGGTATGGAGCGACTTGTTGCTGCAACACAGGGAAGCACAACGTACACCGGTACAATTCCCGCCGATGGAACGGATTATTCCAGTGTTACCGCCAATTCTTACTGGCCCAGTGCTGGCGCCTTTGGTACCAACACCAGGTTGGTATACCGCGGAACCGGAAGCGGTGTATTTATAACAGGTTTGCAACCATCCACTTGGTATACCTTCCGTATTTTTGAATACAATTGGGATAATAGCTGCTCAACAACAAGTTTAAATTATAATACTACAACAAATTCATCGAATCCCAAGGCTATTAAGACTACCGCACGTGACTTCGAGGAGGGAAGTTCGCTTCTTGCTGGCGAATTCGAGATGACACTGGTTAAGCCGAACCCAGTTGAAAGCGACCTTGAGTTCTCGTTGTCTACGGCAATTGAGGCAAGATATACAATACAAATCGTATCTGTTGATGGTAGAGTGCTCTTTACCACCGACCAGGTCTATCCAATCGGTGTACATTTGGTGAACATTTCGCTCGACCCGAAGGTGTTCTCGGGCGGTGTTTACTATCTGCGAGTACTCGGCGTTAACGAATCGATTCAGCAGATGTTCGTTTATCTGCCCTAATTTGTAACTCGTATGCCCGTTCCATAGGGTATATGGAACGGGCTTTTTTTATGTTTGTGGTTTAACCTGTTGAATAAAATGAAAAAAGTGGTTTTTGTATTGTGGTTCTTAATTGGTTTCTACGGCTTATTTGGCCAAACAAGTACAAAAAAATCCCCAACTTTAAATCAAAACTTTGGGAAGGATATAGTAGTTGGAGTTTTTTCGGATTCGGTGGTATTAAAATTTGAAGGAAAACTTGATAGTTTGTCGTTGTTTCTTTACGAAAAACCTGACACAACGAAAAAGATAAAGCCAAAGGATTTCAGGAATTACTTTGTGCAAAAAAGCAACAGACTGGATGAGTGCAGGAAATTTTTTGGTGGATGGTATATTGGAGATTTTAAAATTAATGAGTTAACAATAACAGGCTTACAACCCAAGAAAGATTATTTTTTGAATATTTACAAAAGCAAAGATACTTTGTTCGATTTCGTTATGCAAATTCCATTTTCGACGCTTGCTGTTGAACCAACTGCCCAAGCTGGACAAATTGTATTCACAAATTTTTCTGATACTTCGATATCATTACAATTTATTTTTGGCAATGGCGAAGGGCGAATGCTTGTTGGTGCAAAAGGCGAGGAGGTGGATTTGCCCCAAGACGGCAAGGAATATCGGGCTTCTGCTCGGTTTGGCAGTCGCGAAGCCCAGCTGGGCAAAAGTTTTGTCTTGTACGATGGCAAGGACAAAACACCACAAGTAACAGTAACAAATTTGGAGCCGGGAACGAAATATACATTTGCTGTGTTTGAATACAACGGCAACGGAAAGTATAGGAACTACAATGTGAAGCCCTCGGCGAACAATCCCCGCTCGAAAATAACCCGCTTGAAAGCCCCCGAGATTTTGAAAGTGGAGTTAATCGCGCCCGATGGTGCATTTATCAGATGGAAGAAAGTAGCGAACGCAGTTACCTACGTCCTCGATGTTGCCACGGACGAGGAGTTCCACAACAAAGTGGATGTTTACAACGAAGTCGATGTTGGAGACCTCGATACTTTTGAACTTTCGGATTTGGTGGAAGGCACGACCTTCTACATTCGATTAAAAGCCCGAGGCAACGGAATTGAGAGTTTGTATAGCAAGCCTGTGAAGTTCACAACAAATAAGTAATATTTAGTTTTTCTTATAAAACTTTTCAATCGAGAGAAATTTTAAACAACAACCCTTAAAAATTTTCATAATTTGTTCTATTGTGGAAGCAAATTATGAATTGCACCAGAAAATCTTTTCAGACATCGGATGTTTCGTAAACATTCGATGTCTTTTTGTAATGGGTTCCGTTAGGGCAACGAACGAGGGTTATCGGTCAAGCTCCCAAACAACTTATATCTTGTAGGGGCGAATAATTATTCGTCTCTACAACAAACTTTGTAAAACAAATTGAGTAATCGAACAAAGTTAAATTTTTAGGACAATTTTACCAATATGTTCACCATTTTCCATAAAGGTGTGTGCTTTGCTTGCGTCTTTCAAATCGAATACCTGCGAAATGTATGGTTTGATTTTATTNTCGTCNANTAGGCGAACAAGTTCGGAAAATTCCTGNGGAGAGCCAAGATAAAATCCNTTGATGTTTAAATGTCGAATGTAAAATTGTTGGAGATTGAAATTTACCTCGGCACCAGTAATCATTCCGCAAATCANNAGTGTTCCATTTTTTCTTAANAAAGCGAGCGACTTTTCGAAAGTTGTTCTGCCGACAAAGTCGAGACAGAAATCNACCCCGAGNGGGTAAATCTTTTTCACCTCGCTGACCACATCGTCTTCGTAATGGTTNAANACATAATCGGCACCGAGGGAATAGAGTATTTCCTTCTTGTAGTTTTTTCCTACGGTAGCAATTACTTTGGCTCCGACCAATTTAGCNAGTTGAATTGCGAATGTTCCAAGTCCGCTTGCCCCACCCCAAAGAAAGAATACATCCCCTTCTTTGAGTTGGGCTACGGTATATAGCCCGTGATACGCTGTTAATCCCGCTACAGGAAGCGTAGCAGCCCGAGCGAAGTCGGTTTCGGGGCTGATGTGGACAAGATTTTTTGCGGGAACAGCCACAAATTCACAATACGAGCCTGGGATGTGCATCCCAAAATATTTCCATCCATCGTTCAAATGTTCGTAGCCGAGGAATTTGGGCTCCAAATTTTCCGGCAATACGATGGGATAGGCAACCACTCGGTCCCCTTTTTGGAAATTTTTTACTTCTGAGCCTGTTTCCCACACTATACCCGATATATCAGCTCCAAGAATGTGTGGAAAATTCAGCTTCAAACCTGGATATCCTTTGCGGATGTGTAAATCTACGCGGTTTAAACTCGTTGCTTCAAGCTTCACCAAAACCTCGTTCGGTTTTATTGTTGGTTCTTGGAAGTTTTCAGAATATTGTAAAGCTTCTGGACCGCCATTTGTTTCGATATATACTGCTTTCATATTCCCTCAATAAAAAAATGCAAATTTATACAAAAGGTGCAAATTTCTAATTACGATGCTCGGACTTTTTAATAATTAAGAAGCATTGTTTCATTTT
>RCNO01000086.1 GCA_003731685.1 Bacteroidetes/Chlorobi group bacterium MS-B_bin-24 | reverse complement strand
TTACATTAAATCCAATGGGTGTTGTCAAAGTCAATGCCAATAACAGCGGTGGCTCGTATAATCCTACTAAAATTGGCTTCGACATAAGCAATCTCAACTCGGCATTTAATATGAGCGGTGGCAGGATTGTGGTTTGCAATGGTCGGGGTACATCACCTTCTGCCTTCGATTTTCGTGTTAATGCCCAAAATGGTATTGGAATGACTGGTGGTGTCTTGCAATGCGGTGATACAACTATTACACCTACGGGAACAACAATTAAAATTGGTGGAACGATTTCGATTAATTCCTTGCATTGTGCAAATAATGCAACTCGTGCAGTGTCGACCAAAATTGCCGAGCAGACATTCACAGTCAACGGAAACATTGACATCGANGTAAACCATACTTTGAGTTTGGATGGGAACACGCTCCGCCTTGGTGGGAATTTTACAAATTATGGTTCTTTCGTTGGAGTTCCCCCGGGTGTAACTTCAAATCCTTGGCANCTTGAATTGATTGGTTCAACAGNCCAAACTCTGTTTTCGAATTCTTCCAATATTGAACTTTATAATTTGAAGTTTGCAAAACCTTCTGGAAACGTTTTGTTGTCATCTTCGGGTAGTTCGAATCTAATCGTTCGTAACAACCTTGAATTTTCGAATAGTAATAGCTCGTTGCTTATCGCTCCAATACAATACGGCAGGTATGTCGAGATAAGCCCAATGACGGGTAGCAATCCTGCGATTATTCGAAATGGCTTAGGCCATATTGTGGGGAGACTTTATAGATATGTTAGTACGGGCAATCAAAACGTTTGGTTCCCCGTTGGCGCCGATACACTAATTAGTTACCGACCAGTTTGGTTCGAGACTTCTGGTGCTGGTAACACTCCCGGTTTGGTTGGCGTCGTTTCGTTTAATTTCGTCCATCCCGATATCGTAGATGCAAATATCGATTTATCCCAATACATTATTCGTTACTGGAAAGTAACAACGCCAACATCTGGTGGATTCCAACTGGGTTCTGGCAACACATTCAATTTGAAGTTCCAATTCTTAAATCCCGGGGATGTTACGAGCGGAAGCAATTTGAACTTATTCGAAATGTACAATTACAATCCGCCTTGCCCCGACCCGCCAACTACTTGCCCCGGCACAGGAACTTGGACAAGGTTGAATACAACAATTCGCACGGACACAACGCTTTACTCAACTGGCAACACATTGTTTGGCGACTTTGTTGGCGGCAAACCTGCAACAGTTACATTTTGGAGTAGAAATAATGGATTGTGGAACAATCCCAATACTTGGTCTTTAACAGATTATTATACAGACGACCCACCGACCCGAGCCCCAAATCTTGCTTACGATATCGTGCGAATAGGAAATGGTAAGGAAGTGATACTACCCAATGGCTATGTCCCAAATGTTTACGAGGTGTGGGTCGAAAAAGACCCCGTCAACCAATTGCCGGGCACTTTANACATTCAAGGCTCNTTGGGCTACCTAACCGGCACTAAATTTGTATTGGAGGATGGTTGTACCATAGGTGTTCAGAACCANTATGGCATAACCCGAGCCATCGATGGTAATGTGGGGGCTGTGCAGACTTCGATACGAAACTATGGTGTCGGTCGCTTTATTTACAATAGCAATGTAGCATCTCAATACACGGGTCTTGGGCTTCCGGATTCGATTAAAACGCTAATTATCGACAATACATTTACTTCGAATCCTGTTGTAAATCTTTCGACTTTGCTTGGTTCTTCGGCTTTGAAGATTGCCGATACATTATTTATCCGACAAGGCACGTTCAGTATTGGGTCCCGAAATCTTAAAGTTTACAGCGTNATGATTCTCGATAGNNTCTCTTTGGATGGGAAATTGAATCCCGGCTATGCCGAAGTTCAATTCGCTGGTCCGGGGAACAAATATCTAATCCTTCGTAACCAGACGGGTGCAAACTTCTATAATCTCGACATTGGCGGCGGGACTTTGAGTATTACCCGTCCTGTTGTTAATAATGCTAACTTACAGCATACTTTCGTTGCAAATACATTAAACTTTTCGAGCAATAATACATTGATTAAACTTAACGATGGTGTTAATTTAAAGATAACAAATCCTTCGGCGTCTGCGATTACGAATTACTCTGCTTCGCGTTACATCGAGACATCACTTTCGAGCGGTATGCTGATTCGGGCTGTTTCGACTAATCAAAATTATGTTTTCCCAATAGGTTCGAACGGATATTACACACGGGCGGAATTTAGTGCTTCTCCAACTGGCACTGCTGGGGTGATTGGGGTTAGAACTTCCCGAGGGCAAAGCATTTACCACCCAGATGGTCATCTTGGGCTTTCCCCGAGCACCNCTGCATCCTTTATCAAACGCTATTGGACGATTGATAGTGTTACAGCACAAATTAATGGCAAGTGGACTTTCTACTATGATGATGCAGATATTTCAGGCAACGAATCGGAATTTATTAAAATAGGTCGCTGGCGTCCTGCTTGGGAAACNGCTGGCGGGTCGTGGAACTTCCCGTTTAATCCTTCGAGTATTGATATAAACAATAACAAATTCGAAACTTCGAGCAACTTTGCATATTCCGNGTTCTATGGGGATTGGACAATTGGCAATGAACACGCTTTCCGCAGAATATTTTANAGCAGGCAATCGGGCTTGTGGACTAGCGATAACTCTTGGACTTATTCGCCTACTCATAGCGGACCAATTGCCGGGCTNGGAATTTATCCAAATGCACCCGGCGACTCCGTTGTTGTTGGCGGTGGTAATAATGGAAGCGGGAACCACGAAATAACNCTCGATATNTCGAATCCGTTTAGCTCACCCACTGGTGTTGGTATTGCTGTTGGAACTTCCGCTACTAACACTGGAACTTTGAATCTTGGTGCTAACATTCTNAACGGAGAGTATTTCACTCTTGGAGATTATTCAACTTTGAAAATTGGCTCGCCAGCAGGGATTACAACAGTGGGAAATGCATCCGGTAACATTCAGACAACAGTAACCCGAACATACAGCACAAATGGAATTTATGTGTATAACGGTTCGTCGAATCAATCGATTGGCAACGGATTGCCTTCGACAGTCTACTCGTTTATTGTCGACAATTCCGGTACTTATCCAAACAATGTTGTTACCATAGATAAAAATATTACCGTACAAAACGATTTGCGGATTTGGAATGGTATACTCGATTTGCAGACCTATTCAATGAATTCGACTATTGGTGGTCTCGGGACATTTGAAATGGCTGCCAACACGCGGCTGAGGGTTGGTGGAACCAACGATTTGAGCACAACAATCAATAATTACTTGACTTATACGATTAATACATTGAGTATCATCGACTTTAACGGAACAAATCAGGTGTTTACAAATAGACCTATTAATTTGACGCAGAATTTTGTCACTAACACTGGCGGAATGGGCACCGTTTGGCTTTCGAATTCTGGCACAAAAGTTGCAAGTTCTCCATTGCTTATTCGAGGTGATTTGTTGATTAATGCAGGGGTTACATTACAGAATAATTCAGGTGTCGATGCACTTTCGGTTCGCGGCAGTGTTATTAATAATTCTGCAATTTTTAACGAAGGAGTGATTGAAATTGGAAATTGTCCTTGATATAGGTACTTATACTTATTTGATTTTATATATGTTAAATTAATTTCGTAACACAAAATGGAGGTTATATGAAAAACAAACAATTATGTCGAACTAATTTGGAGGCAACAATGTCTCGGAAAAGACACACTGCGGGCTACTTTGTAGCTTTGGTTCTCTTTCTTGCGTTTGCATTTTCGGAAATTTTCTCCCAGGATTTTACAAATAACACAGGAGGAACCTACCAAGTAGGTTCTGGTGGTGGAACGATTCGTATGCGTTCCAGTGGCGGTAAATTCAATGGCAC
>RCNO01000085.1 GCA_003731685.1 Bacteroidetes/Chlorobi group bacterium MS-B_bin-24 | reverse complement strand
CACCCTTTGCTTCTCTGGTGTCGGTGTTCAAAGCAAAATCTAAACTTGAAAACTTTTCAATTGCATCTCTTATTTTACCAATAGTAGTCTGGTTTCTCAGTCCGCCCTTAGAAGATATTTGAAATTGTGCCTGCTGTTGCTGAGTGTGTGCCTGATTTACATCTGATACGATTTCGATAATGATATGTTTGTGATCGGTTTCTTGCTGGATCAGGCTTGTAATTGCATTTATAATAGCCGCACCTTCTCCGATAGTGTTGTTTCGATATCTTCGCCAGCCGTATACTGCGTGTGATATGCCGAATGCGTTTGGTATTACGCCTATTTCTATTGCTCGACCTGCTTGTTCGTCTCTAATTGCTCCGATTCTGGTAGCAAGAGCGTTGGCTTTGTCTTCTGCCGCCCCAGAAACAAAGTTCTTGCTGGTTTCTAAATTCTTTTCTAGTTCCTCGAGGTTTGACACTGGTCGGCTTGTACCGACTCTTTTTATGCTTAAGTACGGGTAAGCGTCTTTGCCGTAGGAAATGGTGAATCTTGGTTCTCTGGCTTGGGTCGGACCAAAAGTTGCATCTGGGTTTCTTACGGTTGGTAGTGTCAAGTTAATCCNTTGCATGTANGGNGGTAGNTCTCTCACTTTATAATTTTGCATCGAGAAATAGATTTGTTGCATGTCGTCGCCNACGACAAATAGCTGTGCGTTAGGGTTAAACAGTTTNAATCCTANTGCTAGCATNTCGTAGTAGTTCCANTGCATAGCGCTGGANTCTTGTGCTTCGTCGACGATGATATAAGGCGAACCGATTCTTCCTAACTGGCTTGATAATGAAATCGTCCTAATAGCTAATTCGTTTGGTTCTAAAATTCCTCTACTATCACCCAAATTAAAAGTTTGGGCAATTTCCTGTGGTGTTACTTGTTGGTATTCGTAAGGGACTACTATGTAAACGGGATATCGATATCGATCGTTCTTACCGAGTGATGCTTTTGTCCAGGAACCTAATGGTACAGAATTTAAATTTAAGTTATCAATTTCTGGAATTCTTTGTGTAATGTGGGGAATTGAGCTAAAGACAGAATGTAACTGTTCACTAAGTTTATTTAGTACTTCTTGTGCATCTTGTAATTCTCTCGAACCTCCTTCATTGTAAGAATAATTTGCTACTTCATAGGGGTGCGGAATGCCGCTTGGCAACGCGGAAGGTTGTGGAAATCTTGTGGAAATCAAAACATACCAACTTTCATCGTCGTTCCAGTACTCCATTAGTCCTGCTGGATAAGGTCCGATTCGCCAAGTAATATCCTGAGCGATTTCCGAAGTAAATATTTGAGAGTAGTGTGTGTACATTTGTACTACTGCCTTTTTGGTTGAAGGATTTTCTCGTCTGCTGAAAAATCGCGCCAAGTTTTGCATTAGCTCTGCGTTTGCAGCAAAGTAGTGCAGCGTAACTTCTGGCATCGTTCTAGACAACGGATGTAGTGTTTTATTTTGGGCTTCTTGATCGTTGATGTACGAAAGCACACCTTCTAAGTAGTCAATCCTGAATAGATTGTTTCTAAGAGCTATATTTGGGCTTTCTGAATTTCTTGCAAAATCAGTATCTGCAAATTTGACTTTTTGGTTTCCTCTGTTTTGAACTGAGTAGCTTTTTATTACTCCAGTAAATATGAACTGACCAAAATCGTTTGTAGCAACGCCTAATCCGCCCATTACTGGGTTCTGGAGTGCATACATTATTGCGTTTAGCGTGCCATATATGGATATATATCTTCGGTAAGCATCTATCAGTGTNGAACCNGACTGTGTNAAGCTTTCGTAGATGANATTTTGAATTGGCTCTGGCAGCGTCAACGCGATACTAGAAGATATAGCTTTTCTCTTATCTTGATATGTGGCGATTGCGATTTCTGGCATTATAAGGGTATTGTAAGGGTTCTCATCTCCTTTTTTTGCAAAATGTTCTGTCATTGCTACAAAAGACGATGTGTAGTTTAGAACATTCGCTACCAGTTGACTCGCAAAATAAGGGTTTCTGAAATGGGTGGATAGAGTGGCGCGGTAAGATTGTATTCTCGGTTTTTCTGAATTCAGCAACCTATCGTCATTTTCCAAATCTTTAAAAACTTTTAATACTGAATTTCTTAGTTCATTGGCTTCTTTAATAAATTCTTTTATTGTAAAAGGTTGTTGTTGAGTTTGTTGATTTGCGAGATATTGTTCGGCGCGAGCTTTAGTTCGATTTATTAAATTTAACATTGGAACAAATTTATTAATAATTTTTTGATCGCGACCAAATAAGGTTGGAACAGAAAACTCCTTGATGTATACTATGTCTTCAACGCTTTTAATAAAGGTGGTTAACAAACTGTAAGCGATTTGTTTTCTTTGTGTACTGTTCGGTTTTCCAAGTCTTTCGGAAGTGCTCAATAAACCAAGTTCTTCGCTTAAATTTTTTAGTTCTGTTTCATCAAGCGTGAGAATATAATACAAAATCTTTCCGACTTCGTTTTGAATTAATCTGGTTGTTTCTAGTTCGTAATGTGTATTCAACTGTGCAATGTTGACTACAGTAGATAAGACAGTGTTATTTACGCTGTCAATGTCATTTAAACTACTTCTGCGAGCGATTCTTCTGTCCATCGCCGATAGATATAAGCTAACTATTTTGTTTATTGATGTCTTGATTTCGTCTTTGATTTTTTCTCTTTCTTCATCGCTTTTAAATCTAATGCCTGGTGGAGCTGTGTCAGATTCTATATAGTTTCTAAGGGGATCGCTGTAATCTTTAGGTATGTAATTTCTAACTTCTTGATGGATAGAATCATAAGATGATAAATTAGTTAATTCTTGTTGTTTGGCTTCTTCTGTTTCTTGTTCGGTAACTTGTCTTGACTGCACGGTCATTTCCCAAAGGTATTTTCCTACTTGCGTTTGTCGTTCCTGATTGTATTCTTTGTATGTCTGTGGATACTTGTAGGTAGCTTGCACACTTGTTGCGCCTACTATCAAGGGTCTTTGGTTTTGTAGTTCCACGGCAGTATTTCTGATTTCTTGACCCGTTGAGGGGGCGGGCGGTGGTATGGTGGAATCAATAGTTTGTTGTGCAATTGCAAGTTGTTGGGTTTGGATTGCCGATGTTGCTCTTGCAAACGATTGTGAACTAGGAATTTGGAATACAGCTCCTGCACCGATTTCTCTGTAAGAAGCAGAATTTCCATATCCTCGCAGCTCAAATAAAACAACTGACCTTTTTGTTCCTATTGGATTTAAAACAACTAACAGTCTTGGTTTTTGAGAAGCTAGCTGGTTGTGGGTCATTTCATAAGCAAACTCGTCTCCAACACCGCCGAAAAATTCAAACACTAAAGAACCGATTTCTTTTCTAGTAGGTTCGTTTGTTTCTGTGGTAGGCTCGCTTTGACCTATAACGGGTCTGAGAATTATTTTGCCAAATCTTTCTAATATCGTTTCTGTTGGAATATCGACTTGTGTTTGTTGATCAATAAATCGGTCAATTTGCTTGTCAACAACATCAAGACCCTGTACGATTATGTTCAAAAATGTTGGGTTTATGTATCTTTTGAANANATNNGANTAGGTAGCCTTTAACAATTCTAATATCTGAATAATGCTGTCTTGACCACCAAATTTGGGTTCTACTTGCTCTTCATAGATAAAGCCCATCATTTGCAAAATATCAAACAAGGCAATCTGTTCGCTTTGTTGGTTGGCTACATTACTGTACCAAGTCTCCCAAACTTTTACAAATCTTTTAAGTTCTACAATTTCGTTTTCTTCTGCTAGGCTTTTCAGCTTGTTGATAATATCGTTTATTGAGTTAAGTAATGTTTTGGCTTGACCAATGTTAGCTTGATCGTTAGAGTCTCTTACTGGAGTTAGTTTGGCTGCTTCGGATATGTGTTGTAAGAGTTGCCCTAAAAGGTTTCTGTATTCATCTNTAACAGCGTCGTTTCTGTCGTTGATCGCTTTTGTTGCTTCTAATAGCGTCTTATTTAGCACCAATAGCGAATAGAAGTAATCNGTGAACGACATAATTGCTCTTGCGGTGTGGTGAATGGCGGTTGTCGTCTTGCCCGATCCTGCAGCGCTATTGACATTAACTTTTGCAACCTGTGGAGTAGTACTTTGTGATGGCTGTCCCAAGTTTTTTAAGCCGAGCATAACTTTTCTA
>RCNO01000084.1 GCA_003731685.1 Bacteroidetes/Chlorobi group bacterium MS-B_bin-24 | reverse complement strand
ACTACCAAAGGAACACACACACTCGATTTCATCGCTTCCTATAATGCACAGGAAGGACTTTACAACGTCGTGTTTATTGCTTATCCAATAGATGACCCGACGGTCGAAATTTCTCGTGCAATTGTTAAATTGCAGTTGATTAGATAGTGAAAATGTGAATTCGATATTCAAAATCTTATGTTTGCTTTTCGTTTTAGTTTTTCCGTCTAATTTTTTATCTGCTCAAATTCTTTCGCCTGCTCCTTTGGATTCTGTCATCGCAGGGAACGAGATTAATTTTAAATTTCAGATTAGTTCAAACACTCTTCAAGAACTCCATTTCTCTTTGGATAAAAAATTTTGGCAGGAAATCGGGGTTTTTGTCAATCGGGAAATATTAAAATGGTTTCCCCCATACGACGATATTGATTCTCTGTTCTTTCGCTACAATGCTTTTAGTTTTACTGAACCTGTGAAATTGAAGGAGATAAATTCTGCCCACGCTGCGGAGATTTCTTCGCTCGATTATGAACCGCTGGACTCTGTTTTCCTTTCCGCCAGTCTCGATGGTAAAATTTATCTTTGGAGTTTACAGTCATTCGAAAAAGTTGATTCGATAGATGTAAAAAAGAAAATTTACTCTGCAAAGTTTTTCGGCAGTTCCGAGCGAATAGTCTTTGCCAGCGAAAATTCCATTTTCTTGTTCGAGCCAAAGGGGAAAACTCGATTGAAACTGCTCGATACTTGTCAAAATCTTGTTCGAACACTTGCTTTTGCGGAAAGAACAAAGATTTTAGCCTGTGGCTCCTATTCGGGTGAAGTTTTTGTCTTCGATTCGACTTTGTCAAAAATTTATTCTCTCCAAACGGGCAAACAAATCTATTCCCTTGCTTTTTCGAGCGATGGGGAATGGCTTGCATTAGGCGATTACAATGGCTTTGTAACAATTTTCGATTTAAAAACGCAAAAAGTTGTTGCCGAAATTTCAACGAATCGGGATAGCACTTTCAAAAATGTTGTCTGGTCGATTGCATTTTCTTTGGACGACTCATTGCTGGCTTGTGGCGGGATTGATGGGAAAGTGCGTGTGTATTCGCTTTCAAATTTTGCACTTGAATATGTTTTACCATCCCATACTTTCCACATTCGGGGAGTAGGCTTTCCCCGTTATGCCCCAGTAGTTACTTCGGTGTCGCTCGATAGCACTTTTTCCCAAATCTTTTTCGCAAGGAATTTCGCAGTTCATCAACCAATCAAACAAAAGTCCGCTATCACAAGTTTAATATTTCTCGATGGCGGAAGATTCCTTCTTTTGGGTTTGCGTAATGGAGATATTGTTTTCTACAAAAATTTCGATTTTCAGGAGATAGAGCAAAACCTTGCTTTGCCATATTTTATTCCTGTTGCTGTTAAGTGCAAGTCATTTCAAGCATTCGCAGGGAGATTGGAGCCTGTTCCTATCGTGTTCGAAAATATTTACGAAATTCCATTGCGTCGGTTTAATTCCGATACATCCTTTGCTGTGCTTCATTTACCAAAGGAGCATTTTGGTGTTTACCATTCCGAGACATCGAGATTGGTTCTGGGCAATTTCGACACGGTTTTTTCCGATTTGCTGACAATTGGCAAAAAGGACACTTTTGCAGTGATTGCTGTGTATACTTTGCATCCTTGGTCTGAAAGAAAAGCAACCTTTGGCATTCAATCTATTAGTTTTCGAGGCAAAAGGAATATTCAATGGTTGATTGAAACCGACACGGTGGAAATCGTCGAAAAATGTAAGCCAATCAGCGATTTGGTTCGTTTCGAACTAATTCCACAAGTGGATTTCGATATTGTCGAAGATACCAAAAGCGACGAAGTTTACATTAAATTTTTGTCCAATGAAAGGATATTTTGTAATTTAGTTATGTTTAACCTTTTGGGCGAAAAAGTAGAACAAATATTTTCGGGTGAAGTGGAAAAAGGTGAACATTTGATTTCGACCGACTTAAAAGGAATTCCGAGCGGAACCTATGTGCTGATTTTACAAACCAAGTATCAGAATTTGGCAAAGAAATTGATATTGTCCAGATGAACAAATTGGAAAATATGAGAAAGCTGGCTGGTAAAGTTGTTATTTTGCTATGTTTTTTTGTCACTTTCGAAGCCAATGGACAGGCTCCTTACGGTTCGTTCATTGATTATAAAGTTTTGCCCAATCTCGATACTTTGGTTCTAAATCGAAGTTATGGGGATTGGTGGTTCGGAATTTATACGAATGGGCTTTTTAGTTTGAATTTTGGAGATTTGTTAATCCCAGAACGACCCTATCTTCCAATTAGTGATACATTGAATAGACTGCTCTTGCACAAAAGCAAGAATAGTTACAATGTTACTTTCGGTTTGATAGGGGAGTATGTNCCGAAAGGTTCTCATTGGGGCGGGACTGTTAAGCTTGCCCTTTTGGATAGAAGATGGATTGAATCGAATGCAGAGTTATCGCCCGAACATACATATTCTTTGGTTCTCGATTTTCGTTCGATAGTTTTTTCGCCCTCCGTTCGATATAATTTTTCTATCGAGGGTTTGCATACTTTTGCAGGATTCGATTTAGAATATTTTTTTAGTGATAAATCNAAACTTCAAGAAGTTGAAATCAAGAAAGAAGGCGAAAGGTTGGTAACCGATTGGGTACTTNCAGCCTCGCCAAAGCAATTTCGCTTCGGANTGCNTATCGGTGCGGGTTGGGATTTGTTATTCCTCAATGTAGCAAAGATAGCAAGGATACACTGGAAGCCATTTATTAGCTTGCACTATGGAACTGTTGTCTTCGATGGGTACAATTCCAAGTTGAATTCGTTTGGCATTCGCGGTGGAGTTGCCCTTGCTTTCTCTTTCGACGATATAACTTCCGAACTTCGTAAATACGATTCAACTTATGTCAAGCCACCGGAAGCAATAGTTCAAGCACCACCAACGGTTCGCCGTGGTGTGAATTTTTCTGGTTTCGAGCGCACTCCATTGTTTGCCTCCNTTGAATTGAGTATGGTGCCTTTATCGCAGGTTTCAGGTGAGGTAACAATGAGCGAAGAGGAGGAAAAAGTACAAGGTGAAGTTAAANTAGTTGAAACGCCCGAAAAGCCTACTGTCAAACCTAATCAAAAAATTGTTCTACAAGGTTACACTCGTGCAGATTTAACTGCTTTGACCCCTGCGATGAAAAACACATTGGATGCTATTGCCGAGTTCCTTCTGGTTAATCCCGAATATATTGTTGTAATCGAAGGACATTCGGACAACCAAGGTACTTTGGAACAAAACACTGANCGTGGTCGGCTGCGAGCCCAAGCCGCTGCAAACTATTTGATAGCGCGAAAAGTAAGCCCTTCGAGAATTCGTACTGCTTCCCGTTCATCATTCTATCCAATTGCCGATAACTCCACCGAAGAAGGGCGACGCAAAAATCGTCGGGTTGAAATTTTGATTGTTAAATAAATTTGTTTAATTTTATTTTTTTCGTTNTGGAAATGATGGAAAACAAAGGTTTGATTTGCATCGTCGAGGACAATAAGTCGATTGCAAAGCTTTTTGCAACAATTTTGAAGAAAAATAATTATTTAACTGCTGAATTTAACGATGGNAATAGTGCTCTAAATTGGCTTGCCGAAAATGTTCCAGTTTGTGTTATCACCGATATTCTTTTGCCCGATATGAATGGAACCGAGCTTCTTTCTAAAATTCGTTCTATCGAAAGTTTGCAACAAGTTCCTGTGATTGCAATAACTGGTTTGGCTCAACCCGGAGACGAGCAGAAACTCCTTTCTGCTGGTTTCGATGGTTATATGTCCAAACCAATTAATGTTGCTACTTTTGTTCAGGATATTGAAAAAGTCATCGAGAACAAAAAGTCAAAGTATTGATTATGAAAGATAAAGACAAGGATATTTTGAGTTACGAAGCCATACTCCGGGATATTTCCCGAAAGAGGAAGGGGGTTTTTTCGCTATCCCGGTCGTTGCCAGCCTACTTAATTTTGGTTGTTATGCTTGCTTTGAGCTTGTTCATCTATTACAATTTTGAACAGCAAATTAAAAATGAACGAAGGATTGCATTCGAAAAGGCTGTTAATTCCGTTGTTACTCGCTTTCAAATTGGTTATAATTCGCATTTACAAATTGCAATGTCGATTCGCGGTCTTTATGACAATTTAGTCCAAGTAGTCCGCGATTATTTATTGCTTTACGCTTCGGTTCCCGCCAAAACTTATAAATCGATTTTGGGTTTTATGTCGGTTCAAAAGGTTCCGCGAAGTCGAGTTACGGAATTTGTTTATTATGTTCAAGGGCAAGGTTATTACGATTATAAAATTTATCCAGCTGTCGATAAAAGTGTTTACTATCCAATTGAATTTATTATACCAGAAGCCGAAAACAAAAGATTTCGAGGTTTGGATATCAGCACCGTTGAAGGGCTAAATGGTTGGTTTCAGTTATCCATAGAAAGCGGGAACCCCACTGCAACTCGGGTGTTTAATTTTCGAGGTGGCGATACATT
>RCNO01000083.1 GCA_003731685.1 Bacteroidetes/Chlorobi group bacterium MS-B_bin-24 | reverse complement strand
GGAGGAATGTGGCGTAAAAATCGAAGGCCTATTAATTCCACTGACACCGGTGTGGATTTAAATCGAAATTATGGTCCCTATGAATTTTGGAATGCAAATAATAATGGGTCATCAACAAATCCCAAAAATGAAACTTATCGAGGACCTGAGCCCTTTTCCGAGCCTGAACTTCAAGCCCTGAGGAGTTTTTGTTTCCAACATAAATTCGAAATGGCACTGAACTTTCATACTTACGGTGGTATGCTTATTTATCCGTATAGTGCTTTGCCTTCGGAAACTCCTGATTCAGTTTGGTACCGGAGTTTTGGTATGTATATTCAACCTTTGACCAGTTATTATTTTGGTACCGATCTTCAAACTGTTGGTTATGCAACCCGAGGTTCTTCGGACGACTGGTTTTATACTCCAGATTCAACGAAAGGTAAAGTGTTGGCTTTTTCGCCCGAAGCGAGTTATCAATTCGATGGATTTTGGCCTAAGCAAAACAGGATTATTCAAATTGCTAAAGAAAACTTTCCTCTTATTTTGAACTTTTTGTGGTCAGCTGGTGCGAACATTAGATTAATTGACAATTATTATTTTTTCGACACTCTGCGAAAAGTTGGCTATCTTTCGCTTGAATTACAAAATCTTGGGATTAAGCCAAACGGAAGCAACGATAATGTCCGTATTTATTCACTTTTGAACGAAGTTCCTCTGGACACGACCTTGTTTTTGCCTTCGTTTCAACCAACTGAAAAGTATTCAATTACTCTTTCCGTGCCTATTCCAAAACCAAGTTTTGTAAATGGTTCGAGTGTTAATTTTGTTGTTTCTATCTCTCAGGATGGAATTTTAAGGAATGACACAATTTCGTTGGTTCTTTATGCTTATGAACTAGTGGATTTGAAACAACCTGAAAGATGGTATTTCGAGGGAAGCCAGTGGGGCTTTGAGTTTGATTCGACAAAAGAAGTTTATTATTTGTGTGATAGCCCGTATCGGAATTATGCTGACTCTTTGGATAATTATTTGTATTCCAAAGGAAGTTATCGATTGAACTTTAAAAATGCTCAATTGGAAATATATTCCAGATGGCTGATAGAGCCTTTTTATGATTATGGTTTAGTGGAAGCTTCAACGGATTATGGAAACAGTTGGGTATCGTTGCGNTCATACCNTTCGATGATACCGAGTCAAAATCCGTATGGNAAACAAAAGCAAGGAACATTTGGTTTTGCTGGTTATTTCCCTTATTGGAATAGGCAAATCTTTTCTTTATCTCAATTTTTATGGAAAGATGTGATGTTTCGCCTTTCCTTGCTAAGCGATAGAGGGAAAAACCTTCCCGGCTGGGATATCGAAGGAATTCAACTCCGTGTCTTTCCGCCTGTTGACTTTGAAAATTACGCNAAAATTGAAAATAATTCCGTTGGAATTCCAATTAGAATGAAGAATCTTTTTATTGATGCAAAAGATTTGTCGAATTTCAAANGGGATAGAGTTAGAATTTTTGACTGTTTAGGAAGNTTATTNTTTGAAATTACGGATGCGGAACTNCCGAGTTTTGACTTCGAGATTCTTCCTCNCGGGCTTTATATTTTTGCTTTCGAAAATCCACAAAGAACGATTGTAAAAAAGGCAATAAAGATATAAAAAAGAGAGGCAAACAGCCTCTCTTTTTTGTAGCGGGCCTAGGATTCGAACCTAGAACCTTCGGGTTATGAGCCCGACGAGCTTCCATTGCTCCAGCCCGCGATNTTCAATTGCAAAATTATGAATTTTTTCTGAAATATGCAAGAGTTTTTTAAAATTTTACATTTAGTTGCAAATAAGTCCAGAATGCAGGGTCAAAAGTAGAGGTTGTTCTTTTTGGTAATGCACGCTTGTATAATTCTTTCATTGCGTCTTGGGCAACGAAGGCTCCCGAACCCCATTCGATTTCCAATGCCTCATAGAGTTTATATCGAGCAACTAAATTGAGTTCAGGACCGTAGGCAGAAATATCTTTTCCGTCGGAGTTTTTAAAACTCACAAAGGTCGTAAAGTAATGAGCGTCAAGTTGAAGATTTAAAGCTTTTAAAGACTTAGGCTGATATATTATGCGCAAGAAGTAATCGTTTAAACCATACAAACCTGTTGCAAATTTTGGATCCGACAATCCCGTGAAAAAGTCCATAAATCCTTGATAATTGTGTTTGGTTGAATATGGATTGTCGAAAAGCTTATAGTCTGTTGTTTTCAAAGAATCACCACCAGAATTAATATCAGCATTGATAGAGAAATTAAGATCTCCCAGCTGGTAGCCAATTGTTGCAAGAATCATAAATGCCTTTATGGTATGTTGTTGGTTAAGTGTGATTTTTCCGAACTGATAAGCCGATTCTAATCTTGAGTAAAATGGAATGGTGGAAGGCGAAAACTCAAATGCACCACCTATTGTGTATCGATTTAGGGCGAAGTCAACTTTGTTTGGTCTTTGTCTATCCCATTCGTTATAACCGTAAATATCCAGATTCAAAGAGGGGGAGAGCTTAAAGGTCGAATAAACGCCATAAATGTTAAAGCCGGTGTCGGCAGGAGCTTCTAAATAATTATAATTTTGCGTGACTTTTGCAGCCCCAGCCCGATAGCTTAAAAAATTGGTGTGTGTGGTAATGAATAAGTCGACTTTAGACTTTTCGCCATTGTATCCAAATTTAAATCCGTCGTGGCTGCGGCCAACATTGTGCCAATCATTGGGACCAAAAATTTTGAATTTCCCGTAATTGAGTTTAAAACGGCCAAAAGTAAAATAAAGAGGGGTTCCGAATAAGTTTGTTACAGAAACGTAACCTTGATGAAGGTCGATATTTTTCAGGTCTGTCAATGTGTTCTTTTCTTCGCCAAAAACTCTGGAATCTTGAAGTTGGATGAAAAACTTAATGTGCTCGTTGATAGCCTTTTCAATCGCTAACCTTGCGCGCAAAGCAGTAAAAGATTGAGGATAGGTATTGTTTAAGAAATCTCGCCCGTCCAATTCTGTTCTAACGCGGAATTCCCCTGAAATTTTGAAATTTTCTTGGCTGAATAAGTTGGTAGTAAATAAAAAGCAAAACAAAAAGAGACTAAAAATTCTCATTTTACCTCCAAAAAAAAGCAAAATTAAATAAAAATTTAGAAATTTTAGAAAACAGACTATTATTTAATGAACTTTTGTTGCTAAGATGTTGTCAAAAGTATTTAGTAGAAATTTATTGTTATATAAATTATTCAGGGCTTATTCAACATCCATTTCGGGCATATCTTCGGGGCGTTTGGTTTTTGGTCGCTTATATTCATTGATTTTATATTGGAAACCAAGAAAAGCAATTCTACTTTCGCGAGTTCTGTAAATCTTGGAAACAAAATTTGAACCATTGGAGGTTAAGTCATATTTGATAGATTTAAAAATGTCCATTATGCGGAAGTTAATAGTTCCACGGTCGTTTAGGACATCAATTTTAAATGCAAGATTTGCAGTGAAAACTCCTTCCATTTGTCCAACGCTTCCCATTTGGAAAAATCTCCAATACATTCCGCCACCGCCGGTTGTAACAACTGGTGAGTCGTAGGAAATGTTAAGTTGTATATCAATATCCTTTGTTGGGCTAAACACGGAGTTCAATTTAATATTCCAGCTTTTGCTGTTTCTTGCAGGAATTCCATAAGTTGGAATTCCGTTAACATCAAGATAGAAGTAGGAGAAGTTGATATTTAACTTCCACCATTCAAATAATTCTGGTTCAGCATTGCTTCGAAGCCAATATTTTTGCTTTTGTTCAGGTTTTCGTAGGTTGTCATTGAAAAGTAACCAGTGGTGTCGAGAGTTGTGATTCGAGAAATGATGTCGGTCGTATATCTATAAAACAAAGTCAGATTAAGAGAATTACGGCCAAAGTAAGTTAAGTTGGAAATTTCGAAGGAGTTTGTGAATTCAGGTTTTAGATAAGGGTTGCCTTTGGAAATATTTTGCGGGTCGGAGCGATCTTCGTATGGATTCAAGACCATTGATTGCGGGCGGTTGATACGGCGTGTATAGCTGAAGAACAAAGTGTTAGCATTTGTTAACTGGTAATTTAAGTGAATTGTAGGGAAGAGGTTCAAATAGTTGTTTTTGTAAACTTGTGAAAGTTCTTTTTGTTCAGCTTTGGTTAAGGTTCCTTCTAATCTTAAACCTATTTGATAGCCAAAGTTTTTGAGCTTGCTTGAAAAAATTGCATACCCAGCGATAATATTTTCATTGTAATTAAAAATATTGTCCGAAACGGTGCTTATCCATTGGTTTGTTTTGGGGTCAAAAGTAAAGTATTTGTAATCGAGGTCGATTGTTCGAATGTTCGCCTTTGCACCAAGTTCGATTTTGCCAAAGTTTAAAGGATTGGCATAGCTCAACTCGAACGTGAGATTATTATTATGGTAGTTATTTTTGTTATTTTCCTTTCCAAAACGTTCAAAATTTATTGTATCGATTATAGGTTCAGTAAAGTAATAATTGTCATCATTCCCTTTAAAGGAGCTAAAAAGTAAATTGGTATTGAACTCCTTGTCCTTTTTATCATAAAGTCGTTTGTAGTTTAAACTCAAGTCGTAAG
>RCNO01000082.1 GCA_003731685.1 Bacteroidetes/Chlorobi group bacterium MS-B_bin-24 | reverse complement strand
ATGGAGTTTCATCGTAATAATAAATCAGTTGATAAGTGATGTCTCGAACAAAGAATGGAGTTGAGAAATAGATTTTCCCATTGTAAGATTGAACACAATTTATTNTTTCGTAGGATTCCAAGTTGCGATGGTTAACNAATTTTTTCCCGTCGAACTTGAAGATGTTTGCCGAAGCGAAAGCATAAAGCGTATCGTTTTCAACCGCCAAGAAATAGATGCTTGGGTCGGAAAGCCCATTCGTATCGACAAAGTTTTCCCAGTAGTCTGGATTCGAAATGTTTCTTTCCAACGGGATTCTTGCTATGCCCAATTCAGTTGCAACCCAAAGCCAATTCTTGTAAATAATCGAAAAGCGGGAACTTNTTCCAGAAGGGAAATTTCCTAAACGAGAAGGGGTTTTCAAAAAAACACGCTTNTGTGTNTCGAAAGTAGTTAAACCGAAATCACCCGAAATGTAAGCAATAGAGTCTCGGAATAGTATATGGTTGATTTGCTTNTTGGCAAATTGGGATTTTCTTATTTCCAAATAATTTTCCCATCGTTTGGATGTTGGGTCGAAAATACTTATTACCCCATCATAAGTGCCAACATAAACCTCGTTCGAAAAAGGATTGATAGTTACATACTTCGTTTCGATGGAATATAGACCATTAATCGAGTTGAAATTTTCGAACGAGTTGTTTTGAGGGTTGAAAGAAAGAACCCCGCCAATTGTTGTGCACCAAAGATTCCCCCGATTGTCCAAACATCCTGAAAGGATATTAACCAACGAGGAGTAAACCCGCCAGTTAAAGAGTTCAACGGATGATTGTGCAAAGAGGAATTGGAAATTTAGAAGCAAAGCCAAAAGGTATAAAAATAATTTTCTTGCCTTTCTCATAAAGTTTAAGGTTTAAATTTTTTCAAGCAGGGAAACAAGTTCAATTGCTGCCATAGCGGCGTCGAACCCTTTGTTTCCACTTTTGCTGCCGGCGCGTTCGATTGCCTGTTCGATTGTGTCGGTGGTCAGAACACCGAAAACAACTGGGACGCCAGTTTCGAGGTTAACTTGGGCAATTCCCTTTGCAACTTCGCTTGCGATGTAGTCAAAATGCGGCGTAGCCCCGCGAATGACCGCTCCAAGTGCAATTATCGCGTCGTATTGCTTCGACAAGGCAAGTTTCTTTGAAATGAGTGGAATTTCGAAAGAGCCGGGACAATAAACGATGGTTATGTTCTCGTCTGCAACTTTGTGTCGGCGGAGAGCATCCAATGCCCCGTCGAGCATTTTGCTGACAATGAATTGGTTCCAGCGGGAAACAACAATAGCAAATTTCCTCCCGCTCGCATCAAGTATTCCTTCGATAGTTTTGACCATAAATACCTCAAATAAAAATTATTAACGAGATAAATTAAAAAAAATTGAACAAACTCCTTGCTTCGATTTATATTGGTCTTCAAATCTTTGGTAATTACTCAATAGATTTCCCAAACGCAATGAAGCATCATTGACTCATAGTCTTCGCAACTTTTGGTTTTTTGGGGTGGAACAATTTTGGCAGATACCAATAATTTTAATTGTAAAATAAAACTTAGGATTTAGACGACTTTTATAATTTACTTAATTAAAGGTTTTTCAATGAATGTAAATGTTTTCGATTATTACAATATCGAGGAGTTGCTAACCGAAGAGGAAAGATTGGTGCGCGAGACCGTGCGCGATTTCGTCGATAAAGAAGTAATACCAATCATCGAAAAGCACTACCGCGAAGGCACTTTCCCGATGCATCTTATTCCNCGAATGGCTGAACTTGGCTTGCTTGGAATAACCCTTTCGCCCGAGTATGGTGGCGCTGGTGCAAACTACACAACTTATGGACTTGCTATGATGGAGTTGGAACGGGGCGACTCGGCTATTCGTTCGTTTGCTTCTGTGCAGAATTCTTTGGTGATAT
This sequence comes from Bacteroidetes/Chlorobi group bacterium MS-B_bin-24, assembly GCA_003731685.1. GTDB lineage: Bacteria > Bacteroidota > Ignavibacteria > Kapaibacteriales > UBA2268 > Naka2016. The sequence goes on along the minus strand of RCNO01000082.1, from coordinate 2,664 downwards.
ATCCTATTTTTCGATATGGTAAGGAGAATGCGCGAAGGAAATGGCTACCCAAGCTTGCCAGCGGCGAAGCTATTGGTTGCTTTGGGCTAACGGAACCAGATTATGGGAGCAACCCGGGTGGAATGGTCACCACTGCCCGCCGTATTGATGGCGGCTATGTTTTGAATGGCACAAAAATGTGGATTACGAATGGTAATATTGCCGACGTTGCAGTTGTTTGGGCAAAACTCGACGGGGAGATTAATGGCTTCCTGGTCGAAAAAGGGATGAAGGGCTTCAAAGCTATAGAAATGAAAGGGAAGCATTCCTTACGAGCCTCGGTCACTTCCGAATTGATTTTGGAAGATGTAGAGGTTCCCGAAGAGAACCATCTTGAAATTACTGGATTGAAAGGACCTTTGAGCTGCTTAACCCAGGCTCGCTATGGAATTGCTTGGGGGGCGATAGGTTCTGCTTTGGCTGTGTTTGAATCTGCTTTGAACTATGCAAAAACGCGAATTCAATTCGGAAAACCCATTGGAGCGTTCCAAATCATACAAGAAAAACTTGTTTGGATGTTGAATGAAATAACCAAAGCACAACTTTTGGCTTATAGATTAGGTAGACTCAAAGACGAGGACAGAGCCCGCTTCCAGCAAGTTTCGCTTGCCAAAAGGAACAATGTTGATATCGCTCTCCAATGCGCTCGAATTGCACGAGAAATTCACGGGGCAAACGGTATTCTGGATGAATACCCTGTGATGAGACATATGGCAAATCTCGAATCTGTGAAAACTTACGAAGGGACACACGACATTCATACACTGATTTTAGGCGAAGACATAACAGGTTTTTCTGCTTTTGTTTGAAAATAGCAATGTATGATAAAAAACTTGTAAAACTTTTACGAAACGCTTCGATTCTTTTACAGATAAAAGGCGAGAACATATTCAAAGCCAATGCATTTTCCAATGCTGCGGATATAATCGAGTCGCAACAACTCGATGTTGCCGAGCTGGTTCAAAATGGCAAACTTGGTGAAATCAAAGGGTTTGGCGAAGCCCTTGTAAAAAAAATCACCGAGTATGTTCAAACAGGGGAAATGTCGTTCTACGAGAAGTTGATTTCGGAAGTTCCCGAAGAGTTGATAAAAATCACAAAAATTCCCGGCATTGGACCAAAAAAAACGAAGCAACTTTATGAGAAGCTTGGCATTCGTACTATTGAAGATTTAGAGAAGGCTTGTATCGAAGGTAAAATTGCCTCGCTGAAAGGTTTTTCCGAAAAGACACAGGAAATACTTTTAAACAGTATCCAACACATTAAGGCTTGGAAGGGGAAAAAACAGCTGTTCGCTTGCTTTCAGGAAGCCGAAAATGTTGCTTCGATTTTGCGAAGCACTCCTGCTGTCGAGGAATTCTCGATTGTGGGAGAGATGCGACGCTACACAGAAGTTATTTCCAATGTGGAGTTCCTTGTTGCCTGCGAAAGCCCCGAACCCGTAATCGATGTTTTTAAAAGCAAGTATTCTATTGCAGTACGAGAGAATCTGCTAAAATTCGAGACTGAGGAGGAAATTTCTGTCGTTATTCACTTTTCCAATCCCGAAAATTACCATTGGCAACTGCACAATTTGACCGCTTCGGATGAATATTTAAATCATTTCCAACAATACTTTGAAGAAAAAACAAACAGCAGATTCAATCTTTTGGTATTTCCTTTGAAAGACCATAAACTTCAAAGCGAAAGGCAGATTTTCGACCTCCTTGAATTGCAATATATTCCACCTGAATTGCGGGAAAAGGCAATCGCTATCGAAAAAGCCAAAGCGAGAGAAATTCCCCACCTTGTTGATGAAAAAGACCTTAAAGGTATGATTCACGTGCATTCAACTTGGAGCGATGGTTTTAATTCCATTGAGCAGATGGCAATTGCAGCAAAAAATTTAGGCTTCGAGTATATTGCGATTTGCGACCATAGTCAAACAGCACGCTATGCCAATGGATTAGAGCCCGAACGCGTTTTGCAACAACATAAAGAAATCGACGAGTTGAACAGCAAGGGTCTTGGGATTAGGATACTCAAAGGGATTGAGTCCGATATACTTCCCGATGGCAGTTTAGATTATAGCGAGGATATTTTGAGGCAATTCGACCTTGTTGTTGCTTCGGTTCATTCCCATTTCAAGATGACTAAATCCGAAATGACCCGTAGGATTATCTATGCAATAATGAGTCCATACACACATATACTGGGGCATCCAACTGGACGACTTCTCCTTGCCCGCGATAGCTACGAAGTTGATGTCAAAGAAATAATCGACACAGCAGCGGATTATGGGAAAATAATTGAACTGAATGCAAATCCTTATCGGTTAGATTTGCCTTGNGAATATTTGATGTATGNGAAAGAAAAAGGGGTAAAAATTTCAATCAATCCTGATTCACACGATTACAATAGCCTTGTCGATGTTTTCTATGGTGTAAAATTTGCACGCAAAGGCTGGCTGGAACCCAAAGATGTTGTCAACTGCCTTTCTGGGGATGATTTTATGGGTTATATAAAGTCTATTGGAAAGCTTTAAGCAATGGCGAAAAGATTTTGTATACTCGCAATATTTCTTTTGAATTTTATTTTTGTTTATGGTCAGAACGATACAAACTTTGAAAGGATTCTCATCACGGA
>RCNO01000081.1 GCA_003731685.1 Bacteroidetes/Chlorobi group bacterium MS-B_bin-24 | reverse complement strand
TGTCTATTTAGAGTTGCATTATTACTTACGAAAACAGCTCTTGTCGCAGAGAGATAACCAATAGCCCCACCCTTTGGATAGAATAGTAATTCCTCGGTTCCNCTTCGTAACTCCACCATATCAAATCGACCGAAATCGCAAGTTGCAGCTATTCCAAAAAACAATTTGTCGANGTTTGTTAAAAGATTAATTGTTTTANCTCGGTCGAAAAGCTCTTCGTGTGCCCAAACTCTTGGATTGCCATGACCNAGCCAATTGACTAAAAGCACACCATCGTTAATAGTTCGAACTAAATCGGCAGTTGCCAATGGTTTCCTACGACCACTTGGTACGTTCTCTGTTGGATATTCAGGCAAATAAATCTTCTTCACAAAAAATTCCTTTGGAACAAAGTTATTAGCTATATATTCGGAATCCTTTGTGTGTTGATTTCCATCACTGGCTTCACCGGATTGACGACTATCATCTGCACAAAAGAGAAGAGTGTTCCTCCAACTGGTCTTTTCCGATGAATTTTCGTAACGCTGAACTTTATCTAAATAAACCAAACCAGTTGCACCGTCGTAAACAGGAACCCGAGCAACGGAAATATCTATCACAGAATCATTCCCGACAACAAACCCGTAATAGTCATCGCTTGAAAAACTGTAAGTTGACCTAAATGAATAATAATCATCATCCATCTGAAAAGCAGGGATATAATTGATTTGTTTAGTTGAAATATTGCGGAAATCGTAATGACCATCTCCCCAAAGGACAAGATACTTTGGTTTTACGTTCCATTTTGCCATAGCAAATGCAACAAAATCCCTTATGGCTGTTGGGTCGGGAATACCATAAGCGAATTCATTATAAATGTCATCAGTTGTAACAAGGGCAATTTTGAGTTTGCTCGTTTTTTCACGATATTCCTTGTATTTCGTTGCACTATTCAGCAAATTCTTATGAGTAATTATAATAACATCTGCATCAAACATATTATTTCGCAAATCAGCAAGCGAAATCTTTGAAATTTCGGCAGGTTTCAAAAAGTTTGAAGAAACAAAAAATTTTCTTGGGTTTGAAGGGAAGTTGAAAAATTTGAATACGAAAGTATTCTTAACAATCGACTGATTAGAAATCTGAACAGGATTTACAGGATTAGTTACATCCAAACCCAAAATCTCCCCGCCTGTGAAACCAGTAATCTGAATTTCATAACAAGATGCAGAGCCAAAGGTTGAAAATATAGAAATTGAATTGTCAATAGCAACGAAACGACGAGGATAATGTATTTCGTAGTAATTAAAATACGGGGTTGCGCTCACATTTGGCTTTGGATAATTGTATTCGATTTTCAAGTAACTTCTATTATCACTGGAAATTTTGCTTGCTGGAAGTTTAGCAGNAATCTCCCTTGCAATAGCTTCTTCATATGTTCCACACNTACCAATAGAAGCTTCATTAAGTTTATTCTGCCCTTCGTAAAAAGTAAATTTTCCATAATAAACGATTCTGCCAGTATCAATATAATTTTGTGCAACATAGAAGCGGTAGAATATCTCTCCGTTTCTGTAAAGGTCGGGAAGATAATTAACAAAGTTTCTGGGGAAAATACTTCCACCAAACCAAATCCTCCCCGAGCCACTGTTGAATGGATTAGTAAGTTCTTCGCGGAAAAGAATCCTCTCCGTGTAATATTCAGCAACTTTTACATCGGAACAATTTAAAGTATCGGGAATATTNNNAATTCTTTTCCCAACNGCTCCACCCCATCCAAGAAGATAATAGTTCGAATTAGAATATGGATTTTGGTAGCTTTTAAAAGTATCATTTTTGAATTCAAATCCATTAGTACCGACTCCATAGAAAAGAATATAATCTAAACTTCCGTCACTTTTGGTTCGAACAATAATCGGGATTTCGTTAAAACCATTTGCTAATGCGTCCGAAACTTTTTCGCTTAATGGTTTTCCATCGCCACCGAACAATTTTAAAGTTGGAACCAAATCGGATGTTATCGTAATTCCTAAACTCGATAACATCGAAGCATCGATTTTATAGATTCCTTCTTTATCTACTTTAATCTTAACAAATGTATTATTGGTAGATAAAGGCTTGGGCTCACCTTTGGAAAATTGCGAATTAGAAGTAGATGGAATTACCCATTGCTTGGCTTGAAGTGTATTCAAAACATCGGATAAGATTTCCTTTTCGGAAATTGGATAATCCGAACTGAAATTTTTTATTGGTCGGGTAAATTTTATTGTGGATTCGATTTGTTCAGGAATAGAAAAAGTATTTGTTGTGGTATCGTATTTGGCAACCACAAATTGCAACAAACCCAAATGCAGATTCCTTCCTATTCCGAGATAATTCAATTTGACCCATTCATCTCCCGTCCATTTGTAAAGATCTTTTGACAATGCAAATTCAACGTATTCCTTATCATAAAAGGAAGGAGAAATTCTGCCATTGTAAACCTGAAAAGAGGAAATCTTTGGACTTTCGAGCTGGAAATTGAAAGAATCTGGAAGTGCAATTAATTCACTAACAATGAATAGAAGATTGCCATTCAAATCNAACAAAACTTTCGTTGGAAGATTAAATCGTGGNGTAAAATAAATATTTCCTTCACTATTTGATATGGAATCGAAATTGACAAAAGGTGAACGCAGTTGAATTTGAAGTAAATCCGAACTTTCTATTAAAACTTTAGGATTTGTTTGAAACTGAGAGAAAGCTATGTAAGAAAAGTTGAAAATCGAGATGAAGAAAACTAAGANACAAAATTTAATTTTGTAGTTCACCAAAACACCACAAATTAATTACCAAACCAAATAGTAAGAACTCCGCTCGATTCAACCTCGCAATTGTTAACCATACCATTGATAGAGACAAGAATTCAATTTTTTTATTGTAAAAATTATTTTCCATTTTCAAGTTTTTCTAAAAGTTTTCCCAAAAAACCTCTGCAAATTAGTAATTTTGTAGTTTTTAAAATCGTAAAAACTTATGTCAAGTTACCAATTTTTGGAAATCGAAAAGAAGTGGCAAAAGTATTGGGAAGAAAAAGGCATTTTTAAAGCAACGGAAGATTTCTCGAAGCCAAAGTTTTATGTTTTAGATATGTTCCCCTATCCCAGCGGAGCAGGATTGCATATTGGTCACCCCGAAGGATATACAGCAACCGATATTGTTGCACGTTATAAAAAGATGAAAGGCTATAACGTCCTACACCCAATGGGCTTCGACGCTTTTGGCTTACCAACCGAAAGATATTCAATGGTTACGGGGATACATCCACGCATTGCNACAGAACGAAATATAAATGTTTTNCGTAATCAATTGAAAATGCTTGGTTTTGCATACGACTGGAGTAGAGAAATTAACACCACTGACCCCAANTATTTCAAATGGACACAATGGATGTTTATNAATATNTANAATTCTTGGTTTGATGAAGAACAACNAAAGGCTCGTCCAATAGATGAACTACCCATACCCGACAATTTAAAAGACCCACTGGAAATAGAGAATTACAAAGACCAACATCGCCTTGCTTACATTGCAATGATTCCAGTAAACTGGTGCGAAGAACTTGGAACCGTTCTCGCCAACGAAGAAATCGAGGAATGGCGCGAAAAAGGATACTCTGTCCAACGAAAACCAATGAGACAATGGATGATTCGTATTACTAAATACGCCGAAAGACTCCTCAACGACCTCGAGCTTGTCGACTGGCCATATTCAACAAAGGAAATGCAAAAGAATTGGATTGGAAAAAGCGAAGGTGCAGAAATCGAATTCCCAATTGTTGGTTATTATGAAAAAATTACTGTTTTTACAACCCGACCCGACACTTTATTTGGTGCTACATATCTGGTTTTGGCGCCTGAACATCCTCTCGTTCCCAAAATCACCACACCCGAACAGAAAGCTTTGGTTGAAGAATATATCCAACAAGCAGCATTAAAAACAGACCTCGAAAGAACTGAACTTAGCAAAGTCAAAACCGGTGTCCCAACGGGAGCTTTTGGAATCAATCCTGCAACCAAACAAAAAATCCCCATCTGGATTGCCGATTATGTCCTCGTTCATTACGGAACTGGTGCGATAATGGCTGTTCCGGGTCACGACGAACGAGATTTTGAATTTGCACAAACCTTTGGCCTTCCTATTGTTCAAGTGGTTAAACCTGTTGATGGCGATTGGGATATAAATCAAAGTGCTTTTGTTGATGACGGAGTTAATATCAACTCTGCTAATGATGAAGTTTCTATCGACGGCTTGCCGACTAAAGAGGCAAAAAGTAAAATCATCAACTGGCTGGAAAGTAAAAAAATTGGCAAGAGAGAATCCAATACAAACTTCGGGACTGGTTGTTTTCCCGTCAACGCTATTGGGGGGAACCTATACCAATTATCTTCTTTGAAGATGGCACCAAAAGAGCTTTGGATTTGGATGAACTACCTCTTTTGCTTCCAGAAGTCAAGGAGTTCAAGCCAGCTGGAACAGGAGAATCTCCACTTGCAACCGTTGAAAGTTGGGTTAATTTCATCGACAAAAAGACCGGTAAACGTGGTCGTTTCGAGACGAATACGATGCCTCAATGGGCTGGCTCCTGCTGGTACTACCTTCGATTTATTGACCCTCACAACGACCAATTCTTCTGCGACTCCGAAAAAGAACGATACTGGAT
>RCNO01000080.1 GCA_003731685.1 Bacteroidetes/Chlorobi group bacterium MS-B_bin-24 | reverse complement strand
GCTTTGATAAAAAATCTTGTTGAATTGCTTCGTTCCTACGACCTAACAGCAACGGAACAACAGGAAATTATTGATGACATTTTGGTTACTTCTAATAGAATTGTCGCTCTATCGCAGGAAGTTTCCCGAATTCTTGCTCTTGAATCTTCCCTTATGAGTTTGAATCTNGAAGAAGGAAATATTAACGATGTTATTCGCGAAGTAGTCAAAGCTAATTCACCAAATGCTAAGAATAAGAACATAAATGTATTTGTTGACCTCGATGAGAAGATAGAAGTTTTCAAATTCGATAGATACAAGGTTTACGAGGTGCTGGATAATTTGGTTTCAAACGCAATTAAGTTTACTCAAAAAGGTGGCGAGGTTCGAGTAGAAAGTTCAGTCGAAGGAGATAAAGTAGTAATTAAAGTCATTGATAACGGGTTGGGACTATCAGATGAGGATGTGAGCAGAGCTTTCCAACGGGGGGCTCGGTTGAGTGCTAAACCAACAGCCGACGAACCTACTTCTGGATTAGGGCTTTGGATTGTGAAAAGGCTTGTAGAAGCAATGAAAGGAAAAGTTTGGGTTAAAAGTGTGTTGGGCAAAGGCTCAACATTTGCATTTTCCTTGCCAATTTTGAAAGAAGTGAATGTAAACTTCAAGCAGGAAAAAGAGTTAGAATCGGATAGTGCTCTGAATAATTAATTTCCAGCAACATTTATTAACACACTTTTTTTACATTTCTCAATTTCGTAATGTTAATGATAAAATGTTAAGATAAATTGCACTGTAACCATTGTGTTTTTTTTGAAAAAAGGAGAGGGTTATGGCAAAAATTGCAATTATTGATGATGACCAAGACATTATTGATGCTGTTACAATTACTTTAACAGCAAAGGGTTATCAAGTGGTTTCGGCGAAAAATGTTAACGATGGTATGAAATTGGTCGAAAACGAGAAGCCCGATTTAATTTTGCTGGATGTGATGATGGAGGAGCCAGACGACGGATTTTATCTTGCTACGAAGTTGAGAAAAGCAGGAGCTCAAACACCAATTTTTCTCTTGACTTCAGTTTCGAAAGCGACAGGACTTGAATTCGCTGGAAGCCAGACGCTTCAAGTAAATGAATTTCTCGAAAAGCCTTTGAGTTCTGAAATTTTGCTTCAAAAAATTAATCAATACTTAGGGAATGTATAGGTAAAGGTGAGGGAAATATGATTTATCCAGACAAAAATGTATTAGTCAATGAAGTTGACACGCTTGTAAAAAAATACGGTAGCGGGAGGGAATCGTTACTACCAATTTTGCAAGATGTTCAAAGGAAGTTCGGCTTTATTTCGGATTTTGCGATGCAGGAAATTGCCCATAGGTTGGATATCCATCCTGTTGAGGTATACGGTGTTGTAACTTTCTATAGTTTTTTGAGTACCGAGCCAAAAGGAAAGTATGTAATTCGTTTGTGTAAGACAATTTCCTGTGAACTTGCTGGAAAAGAAGCTGTTGCGAAAACACTCGAAAGGGAATTAAACTTAAAATTTGGTGAAACATCGAAAGACAGGAAATTTACATTGGAATATTGCCATTGCATAGGAATGTGTGACCAAGGTCCTGCTATGCTAATCAACGAGCAAGTGTTTACAAAACTTACTCCTTCGAAAGTCATTGAAATTATTGATAGTTTAAAGTAGAGGTGAAATATGCCAATAATTAATGATACAATATTCTTTGATGAGAAAGCACACGGCGAAGCACTCGANAAGGCGCTGAAAATGTCCCCACACGAAGTTGTTCTGGAAATTAGGGAATCTCAGCTTCGTGGTCGGGGAGGTGCGGGCTTTCCAACAGGAACAAAATGGATGCTGGCTCTCTCGGCTCANGCAGATAAAAAATTTGTGGTGTGCAATGCAGACGAAGGTGAACCTGGTACTTTCAAAGATAGAGTCCTTCTGTCCGAATACACCAAGTTGGTGCTGGAAGGAATGGTAATTGCTGGTTATGCGATTCAAGCCCAGAAAGGTTTTATATATCTGCGTGGAGAATATGCCTANCTTCTTGAACATCTTTTGAATTATCTTGAAAGGATGCGAAAGGAGAATCGTTTGGGCGAGAATATACTTGGAACCAACTATTCTTTTGATATTGAAATACGGCTTGGTTCTGGGGCTTATGTTTGTGGCGANGAGACTGCTTTGATTGAGTCCTTNGAAGGGCATCGTGGCGAAGCACGAAATAGGCCACCTTATCCGGTGAATACTGGTTATCTTGGCTATCCAACAATAGTTAATAATGTGGAAACTTTTGCTTGTGCATACATTGTGATTTCCAAAGGTGCCCAATGGTTTGCTCAATACGGAACGGAAAAATCCAAAGGAATGAAGCTTATATCGGTTTCTGGCGATTGCAAAAAGCCCGGAGTTTACGAAGTTCCTTTTGGAATTAAAATCAAGGAATTATTGGAGCTTGTTGGTGCCGAAGATACAAAGGCAGTTCAAATTGGTGGTGCATCAGGTTTATGCATTCCAATGAGTGAAATAGAACGGAACATTTCNTTCGANGATGTTCCAACTGGGGGTTCAGTTATTATTTTCAATAAAAGTAGGAATATGNTGCAGGTGTTGAGGAATTTTATGGAGTTTTTTGTTGAAGAAAGTTGTGGCCAATGCACCCCTTGTCGTGTTGGAAACAAAAAATTGCTCGAAGGGGTAGAAATGCTCGAAAAAGGAATTTGCACACACCATTATTTAAATGAACTAATCGAATTGGGCAAAACAATGCAAATCGCATCTAAATGTGGATTAGGGCAGTCGTCTCCTAATCCGTTTATTTCGATTGTTACAAATTTTAAGGATGAGATTATGTCAAATTATCTTGGGAGTGGAAATGGACAATAAAATCACCAAAGGACGAGCACCGGTTAGCCATCAACCTCATATTGTTTCGAAAGCGAGTGGAGAAATCGGTGGTGAAGTTGAAATTGAAATAAATGGCAGAAAATACACCGTTCCTTTTGGAACAACCATNCTCGAGGCTTGCCGAATGAACAATNTACACATCCCAACTCTTTGTTACCACGAAGACCTATGCCTTGCAGGTGCTTGCAGAGTGTGTGTTGTCGAAGTCGAAGGGATGAAAACATTGCAAGCCTCTTGCGCCTTTCCAATTACAAGTAAAATAAAAATTTGGACAACATCCGAAAAAGTTCGTAAAGCTCGCCGCCACATTCTTGATTTGCTTTTAAGTGAACATTATGGAGAATGTTATTCTTGCGTTCGGAATAATAATTGTGAACTACAAAGATTAGCCAAAGAGAATGGTGTGGATTTTTATCGATTTGGACATATTACTCAACCTCGTTATCAAGTCGATAGGTCGAGCTATGCAATTGTTAGGGATATGGATAAATGTGTGCTTTGCCGTCGTTGTGTTCGAACTTGTATCGACTTGCAGGAAGTTGGCGTTTTGGAGGCAACTCGAAGAGGTTATAGTACTTTAATTTCTACTTTTATGGACCGTCCGATGCTTGATGTTATTTGTATTAATTGTGGACAGTGCATTAATCGATGTCCAACAGGAGCATTAAGAGCCCAAGACCCGTCCGATGAGATTTGGAAAGCTATTGATGACCCAACGAAGCATGTTGTAATTCAAACTGCTCCATCGATTCGAGCCTCTATTGGCGAAGAGTTTGGACTTCCTGCTGNGCACTCAATGACCAAGCAAATGATTACTGCTTTGAGAATGATGGGCTTCGATAGAGTCTTCGATACNAATTTTGCAGCTGACTTAACAATTATGGAAGAAGGCACTGAACTTCTCCTTCGTTTGAAAAGGAAGTTGCTCGAAGGCGATAAGAGCGTTAAATTACCTCAATTTACTTCCTGCTCACCGGGGTGGATTAAATATATCGAACACTTTTATCCTGATTATCTTGATTATTTGTCAACTTGTAAATCTCCACAACAAATGTTTGGAGCAGTAATTAAGACTTTCTATGCTCAAGAGATGGGTATAGACCCCGCTAATATAGTTACAGTAGCAGTTATGCCTTGCACAGCTAAAAAGTTCGAATGTAATCGCCCGGAAATGAACGCATCTGGATACAAGGATATTGATTATGGGTTAACCACGCGAGAACTTGCACAAATGATGAAAGAAGCTGGGATATTCCTACCAGAGCTACCAAAAAGCGAACATTTTGATGACCCATTTGGAAATGCTTCGGGTGCGGGTTTGATTTTTGGTGCAACTGGTGGAGTTATGGAAGCTGCATTGCGTACAGTTTACGAGATTGTTACTGGCAGGGAAGTTCCGTTCAACAATCTTACCATTACACCCTGCAGGGGAATGGATGGCGTTCGAGAGGCTTCTATTGTACTAACCGATGTGAAAGATGAATGGAAGTTCCTTGAAGGAGTGGAATTAAAATTTATGATTGCACACGGAACTGCAAATGCCAAGAAAGTGATGGAAGCTCTTATTCGTGGTGAACTCGAAGGTTACCACTTCGTTGAAATTATGGCTTGCCCCGGTGGATGCATTGGTGGTGGAGGGCAACCAATTCCCACAAGNCCTGAGATTAGAAAGAAGCGAGCCGAAGCAATATATAAAGAAGAAGCCGAACTTCCTGTAAGAAAATCACACGAAAACCCAAGTATTAAGTATATTTACGAGAAGTTCTTGGTCGATGGTCCTTGTGGTAAAATCTCTCATAAATTGCTTCATACCCATTATACCAAACGAGGGAAGTACATCGTTTAAGATTAATAAAACCTAG
>RCNO01000079.1 GCA_003731685.1 Bacteroidetes/Chlorobi group bacterium MS-B_bin-24 | reverse complement strand
TATTAAACAATAAAACCCCTGCTATAAGCACTTTACAGGGATTAAGTGATCTTGTATATGCCAATTTTGAAGTCCTCGGAATATATGGAACCTCGAAAATTGAGGGGGAAGAACAAACATATTTTAATAATTCAATTATTAAACGTCCAATTGTTCGCAATACCTACACCATAAAAGTAGCTCCCAAACCTTTTGATTCAACTCATCTTGACCAATTACTTTCGGAAAATCTCTGGTCAAAAAAATATCATTATCTCGATTTTGGCAACTTCCCTTATCGTGTTTCCTATTGCTCACAAACACAGGCATTGTGGATAACCGTCGATGAGATTACCAAGGAAGATAAAAATGGACTGCGAAGCATAACAATCACGGTCAAAGAGGTTATGCCCTATGGCAGTTAATCGAAATGCAATATATCGATATCAAACCTCACGAGTTCGCCTCGAATTTGTTCTTGGTGATACAACCTATCTTTCTAATCCATCAATAATTGACTTACCTTTTGATAGCATACTCAATACAATCACTCTGAAAAGAGCATTCGATAACGATTTTCCATTTGGTATGCAACTTTCGGATGTTCTGGAATTAGAATTCGACTTCTTAACACTCAAACAATGGAATTCCGAATTTGCAAATGCTTTGGAAAATGGTTTCGGAGATTCGTATCTTTTCAATCTTGGCTGGGATGGACAAATTCAGAAAATTTTTGATATTCCTAACAGTATAAAAGTTTATGTTGATAATTCACTGGTTTTCTGGGGATTCCAAGAAAGAAAACCTGAGACTGAATATTCTATCAAAAACAATAAAATTACTCTTAAAATCACATTCATTGACGCTTTTCGAGCAGTTTTAGAGAAATTCACTATTGGTGAAATTATCTGGGACTTTGGCGATGTTTCTGTAAAAAATGAATGTCGAATCATTGATTATTATTATGAAAGCAATGTAGATTTAATGTATGTGCAACGATGGAACAAAAGAGTTGCATTTATTTCGTGGAACAAATTAAAAAATTTAATCGATTATACTGCTTCTTATATTTTTAAAATTTTTTCACGGCAAAATTCTATTGGAATAGCACTTAATTGGAACGTCACGACTGATTTTTTGCCTGGTTGGAAATTCTATNCCTTTAAGACCAACTCGAAAAGAATGGAAAAAGACCAATTGAAGCAANGNAATGAACTCCAAATTGTTTGGGAAATTTACGATAAAAATCTAATCTTGGGCGGATTAGCAAAGCGAACTATTTCTACTTGGGACTTTTTGAAAAAGCTTGCGGAAAATTTCCTTCAAAAAGTTTCTTTCACATACAATTCATCGGGAAATTTAGAAATACTCTTTGAGCCTTTCCCGAAAAATCAAATTTGGTCCTTGTTTGATTCCGCAAAAATAGGCAAGGAAATAATAATCCGCAAGAATAAAAACTGGATAGGCACTATAAAACAACAGAATGAAGACGCTTTTGAATTCGATTTTCAAACTATTGAGCACCAAAACTCAAACACCGAAGCAGAGAAGTCTATCGAAATAGAAATTCTTTTCTCAAATGCTTGCCTAGGAAATACAGCGGAAACCCAATCGGTTGTAAACGATATCCAACTTTTCTATGCCCGAAACTTAATCAATTCCAAAGGTATCTATTTCTTTTCTGGTGAAGATTTTTACAAAGTTTCAGACCAATGTTATTTTTCTTATTATGGAGATTCCACACTTCCTGATGAATTAGTTTTCGGTTCTGACCGTGAATTTATAGAGAAAGTTTCCTTTCGCTTCCAAAAATCTATGCACGAAATAATTCAAAAAGTAATCGAACAAAAAATGATGAAGGTGGGAAATTTTGAGATGGAGTTCGAGTATATGGACATTATCCCAGTGCTTGGACATAAAGTTGAACTCACAATCCCGCATCTAAGCTGGGGAACTCAATATCCTGTAATTGTGAACACCGAAATAGATTTATACAAAGAAACAACGAAAGTTAAACTATTTTGCTGGAAAGATGCCACTGATTGAAGCTAAACCAAGAAGCATTTCGCAAAGACACTACTTTGGACTGAAAAATCAAGTCATAACAACAACGGAAATTCAAACAGCGAAGAAGGATACAATCCAAAAATTTTCGCTGCCTATTAACCATTGGCATCCAGCAGCCACCTCAAATTTTAAGATTTATGGTAGTTTTAGTGGAATTTATCCAGTAGGCACCAACCACAAAATAACTTTCACCAACATCCAGCTTGATAATAGAGAAAATGGTTATATTCAATATTTCCCAAATCGAAAAGAATTCCAACTGTTTCCAAAAGGGATATATCAAATAGATGTTCATTTAGATTTATGGCTGAATAATGCATCTTTACGGAAGTTAACAACTTTTGAGCTAAAATTGATAAAATTTTCACCTTACCAAATACAACCTATAACTTCTTATCACCTCAATATTATCCCTATGTTTGTTGAAATTTTATATGGGGGACCACAAAGATATTTCTTCCCCTTTGCTTGTGTGCAAGGTTCAACGATTATTGAAGTAACACCTGATGATTTTATTTATCCAGTTTTTAATTATCAAAGAATGCTGGATGGGACAGACATTAACACTTACGATTCATTTGAAGCATATATAAATTTTTCATATATAAAGGAGGTTTTATGAGAGCAAAAACAATTGAGTATATCTATCAAAAAGGAATAATTGACATAGTTGATTCAGGAACTTTAACCGTTGATACAACAAATTCATATGCAGCGGGCGATTATCTTCACGATGGCGTAATTGTTTGGAACAATATTTTCCCCGAGCTAGTTGATTCTTTTATTCGTCTCGAAAGAATTGAGGTTTTCGAGGAAATTCGGGGAACAGGTAGCCTCGTGAAACCAGCGTTCGATTTATATATCTTCAATAATTGTAAAGCTCAACCAAGTATTTCTAAAAACAATCCATTTGTTTATTCTGATATTTTCAGCGACACTTATCCAATGGAGAATAATCTCGTAAAAGTCTCATTCCAAACAAATGATTGGTTCGAGCATACCGAAGCATCTAATAATATAGCCGATGCAAAGGCTGTAAAAAAAGTTGATTTTTATTTTCGCAGCAACAATAGTCAACATTTGTTTGGCATTGCCGTTGCAACCGGAGCTACAAACCCATTTGCCCCCTCTGCACGCTTCAAAATTGTATTATGGGTAACCTTATTATGATTCAGCCGAGAATGTCCTTTGTGGGCATTTCCACCGCTCACAAGAAGATATTGTAACAACAATTAGTGGAAAAGCCATTGGGGGATGGGCTGTTGGAGCTTTATGTGGCTTACGTCCACCCTACCGACCAGTTTCTTTTTGGAACGCAGGTTTTGCGCTCATTGAAAGGACAGATGGTAGAACATTCTCTATTGAAAACAAAAAGATTATATTAGGGAAAGTTCTATGAGGTTTGATTTTGCAAATTGCAGAATCATTGCGAAATAAATATACCTTCGAGATTCGATTTCGCACGTTGCAAAATCATTGCGAAATCATTACGAAAAAGAAAACAATTATAAACAATTATGAACAATTTTTCTTTTCGATTTTCCTTGATTTTCTTGAATTTGAAGAGCTTAAAAAATGGGGTTGTGACCCTAACGGGGTCACTCACTCATCGCTTCAAATCTTCATTCTCTGAGGTTCGTTGCAAAATCGTTGCTAAATGTTTCTCGAAATACTCAAAATCGGGGTTCCGCATATATTCCTTGAACTGAACATTTACGCTTTGACCAGCAAGACGAGCACGAATATCAACTGGTATCCCTAACTGACTCCATCGATTGATAGCTGTCTTGCGAATCGTGTGGAAATTTTTTCTTGGGTCAATGTCCAATTTCTTGCGTAATTCCCTGAAATCCTTTGCAAGCATTGCACCACTTGGATATGGCACAGGTTTGGGAAAACCATTTAGTTTTGCTTCCTCTAATAACTGAACAACCTCTGGAAAAAGTTTATAAGGAAATAATCTAACCCGTCCCATCTTCCCGTGAATTATAAAACTATTCTCTTCTATATCCTGCCATTCCAATTTCACAAGCTCAGAAAGTCGCATTGCGGTGTAATATGCCAATTCCAAAGAAATCCGTAGGCGTTTATTCTTTTGTGCTGCTTCTATGATTTTTGTCCATTCTTCGTTAGTATATGTTCTTGGAGGCGGAGCTTGATATTTCGGTCGAATATCTTTGGTGATTGGATTCTTTTCTATCCACCCTTTCTCAACGCAAAAGTTGAAAAAATAATGAAGAGAACGCATTTTCCCATCCATCGAGTTATTACTTATCGGAAGTGTATTTCGCACCTCAATTATATGCTGTCGAATAGCCTCATAATCATCAATAAACATATCATCAGCAGACAAAAATTGTCTAAATATCGAAAAATACTTCTTTTGTGTGCCTTTATTCCGAGTAACCAGCACTTCTTTNTAAAAAACTTCTTTTGCTTCTTGTAAAGTTACAGGGTGCATCCGATATTTTTTGAATTCCTGTATTCTTTCTGTAAGAATTTGCATTGCAATGGTTCTATTTTGCGGAACCCATCGCAAATTTGTGGCTTTACGAACCCCATTTACAGAGGTGTATACCTTTCCGTTATGGGGATAACAGAAAGCACGCACATACAGCGGATGCACCCACCTTTTTTTTGATGGCTTTGCGTATCGTGGCATTATAAAAGCTTCTGAATTAGAGCTTGATTATATTCTTCTGCCTTTTTTCTATAATTAATCATATCAAGAATCCACCAAATTAAAGATCCACCACCGGTGAATAAAAATAACAACTCTCTGCCAATTTGTTTTAAATAGAAATAATGAACTCCAAATATTGTGCAAATCAAAAGCGTCGTAGGGTTAACTTTTTGCTTCGAAAATTCATATA
>RCNO01000078.1 GCA_003731685.1 Bacteroidetes/Chlorobi group bacterium MS-B_bin-24 | reverse complement strand
ACTGCTCAACTTTTTTAGTTAATTCTTTCATCCCTGCAACCTATTATTTTTGTTAAAATTACAAAAAATTAAATCTTTTAATTGCATATTTCGGGTTTAAGCATATTGTGATTACTTATTTGTCATCTACCACGGTAAAATCGGCTTCTTCGACGTTCGATTTGCCTTGGTCCGAGGATTTTCCGTCCGAGCCGGAAGTTCCAGTCGAAGTTTGCGAGGTTGCACCAGCTTGTTGATACATTCTGGTCGAAGCTTCGCTCCAAGCTTGATTTAAAGCATCAATAGCAGCGCGAATCTCAGCTGTGTTGTTCTCTTTGACAGCCTTATCGAGTCGATTTCGTGCATTTTCAATTTTGCTCTTGTGTTCGGGAGATAATCTATCGCCAAGTTCTTTAAGTTGTTTGTCGGTGGAGTAAATCAAGTTGTCGGCTTGGTTCTTCAAGTCGATTTCTTCTCGGCGGCGTCGGTCTTCTTCGGCGTGCAATTGGGCTTCGCGTTTCATCCGCTCGACTTCCTCCTTGCTCAAACCACTCGAAGCTTCAATTCTGATGTTTTGTTCTTTACCTGTGGCTTTATCCTTTGCGGAAACGTGGAGAATTCCATTTGCGTCGATATCAAATGTTACCTCGATTTGCGGAACTCCACGAGGTGCTGGAGGAATCCCGTCTAAATGGAACCTACCGAGCGAGCGATTGTCGCGTGCTAATGGTCGCTCGCCTTGCAAAACGTGTATTTCAACCGAGGTCTGATTATCCGTTGCAGTCGAAAAGATTTCAGTCTTTCGTGTCGGTATCGTAGTATTTGCGGGAATCATCACAGTCATAACACCACCAAGCGTTTCGACCCCAAGGCTCAACGGAGTGACGTCGAGCAGAAGAACATCTTGGACTTCGCCAGCGAGCACTGCGCCTTGAATTGCAGCGCCTACAGCAACAACTTCGTCGGGGTTAACGCCTTTGGATGGCTCGCGACCAAAGAAGTTCCTAACTAATTCTTGTATCTTGGGAATACGAGTTGAACCGCCAACAAGGATAACTTCGTCGATTTGTGCTGGCACAATCTTGGCGTCCTTTAAGGCTTGTTCAACTGGACCAAGGGTTTTTTCGAATAAATCCATACATAGGCTTTCGAACTTGGCACGAGTGATTGTCATATTCAAATGCTTTGGTCCGTCGGCAGTTGCTGTAATAAATGGCAGATTTATTTCTGTTTGAAGCAATTGCGAGAGTTCGCACTTGGCTTTTTCGGCTGCATCGCGCAACCTTTGCAAAGCCATTGGGTCTTTGCGTAAGTCGACGCCTTCTTGTTTCAGGAATTCGTCGGCAATATAGTCAATCAAGCGTTGGTCGAAGTTATCGCCACCAAGGTGCGTGTCGCCATTTGTAGATTTTACCTCGAATACGCCTTCGCCAATTTCAAGAATGGAGATGTCGAATGTTCCACCGCCAAGGTCGTAAACGGCAACAGTAAGGTTTCGTCCTTTCTTGTCCAAACCATAAGCCAAAGCGGCTGCGGTCGGCTCGTTGATAATTCGGCGGACGTTCAATCCTGCAATTTCTCCTGCATCTTTTGTTGCCTGACGCTGTGCGTCGTTAAAATATGCAGGGACTGTGATAACGGCGTCGGTAACTTTTTGACCAAGATAATCTTCGGCAGTTTGCTTCATCTTTTGCAAAATCATTGCCGAAATTTCTGGCGGCGAGTAGAGTCGACCGTTAATATCCACTCGCACAGAGTTGCCGTCCGGCGATGGAACCACTTTATATGGAACCATCTTCATTTCTTCTTGAACTTCTTCGGGGCGTCTGCCCATAAATCTTTTAATCGAGTAGACCGTATTGGTAGGGTTAGTGATTGCTTGACGCTTTGCTGCTTGTCCTACCAATCTTTCGCCAGTTTTTGTAAATGCTACCACCGATGGTGTTGTTCGGCTACCCTCGCTGTTGGCTATAACAACAGGAGTGCTGCCTTCCATCACTGCTACAACAGAGTTTGTNGTACCAAGGTCAATTCCGATAATTTTTCCCATAATTTTCTCCTTATTTATGAAACATAATTTTCTTTTTCAAAAACGATAGCAAAAGTGTTCCGCACACTTCTGCTATCTTTATAATTTTTGATAGACGCTATTGTTTTCAATATATTACTTTATTATTTAACTTCAACAAGTCGTTCTTTTGGTGTTTTAACTTCGGATTTTGCAATGCTTATTGTTAGAACGCCATTTTCGAATTGTGCTTTAACTTTGCTTGTGTTCAAGTCATCGGGCAATTGGAACGCACGGTGGAAGTGTCCATAAATTCGTTCGCTTCGGCAGCAAGTCTTGTTGTCGATATTTGGGTCAATCCTCTTCTCTCCGCTTACTATCAATACCTTGTCGTCGTTGATTGTTATCTTAATGTCTTCCTTCTTGACTCCGGGAAGCTCGAACTCGAAATAAACATTGACATCATCTTCCCAAATATCGACAATCGGAGTGAATTCTGCCGAAATGTCGACATCTTTTTCTATTGTCGAATCTATAAGATTCGAGATGTTTCGTAACATATTTTCCATTTCCCACATTGGATTAAATCTTCGCATTTTCATTTTATCCTCCATATTTTGTTAATAAAAACAAAAGATTCCTGCCCGAAGTGGGCAGGAAATTTTTAGCTAATTGGTATTTCGATTTGTTTCGGTGGTTCAGGCTCGATTTTTTCCAAAGTAATTGTTAATACGCCATTCTCAAATTTAGCCGAGACGTTGTCTTTCTTAACATTGTCGGGCAACATAAACGACCTTTGGAATGAGCCGTAGCTTCGCTCGACACGTATAAAATTTCGCTCTTTGTCTTCGGTCTTGAACTCGCGCTTCTTCTCCCCTTTGATAACAAGGATGTTATCGTCATTAATCGTAACCTTCACGTCTTCCTTGTTAACGCCGGGAATCTCGACGGTCACGTAAAGGTGTTTTTCGTCCTCGGAGATATCGACTCGCGGGNAGAAGTCGCTCGGAGTAACCGTAATTCCTTTTTCGAAATCTTCGAACATTTCGCTCATTCTTCGAGCAAGGCTTTCAAAGCTTCGGAAAGGATCAAATCTGATGATTGCCATAGCTACCTCCTTTCTTTGTTAAACATACATTCAAAATCAAATGCACTTTAAATAATAGAAAAAGTGTGCCAAACGATTTTTGTATGTCAAAATTTCAGTTATTTTGTAATTTTGTCAAGGATAAATTAGAATTTTTTAAAAATCTATGCCAAAATTACAATTTTTGTGAAATTTTGGCAATCTTGTTTTATAAGCCAAATTATGAAAAACATAAAAGAGAGGTTTTTCAACTATCGCTTTTATTTTGAGAAAACTTTAACAAGAGAATTTTTGGTGCATTTCCTTTAAAAGGCTGGTTTCGGAGGCTTTTTGCATCAATTTTTTTAATTTTGCTTATGAATATTTTAAGGCTTTTGAATAAAAATTGGAGGGGATATGGTACTGGTTGAATTTGCAATGTTTCCTACCGACAAAGGCGAAAGCGTTAGCCAATATGTTTCGCAGATTATTGACCATATCGACAAAAGCGGGCTAAATTATCGCCTGACACCGATGGGTACTATTCTCGAAGGGTCCTGGGATGAAGTTTTCCGTGTTATTGGCGAATGCTTCAAGATTTTGGAACCGCAGTGCAATCGAATTTACTCGACCATCAAAGTCGATTACCGCCGGGGCACCGAAAGCCGTATGAATGCAAAGGTGGACAAAATCAAAACCCTTTTGCAAAGGGAAATCAAAACTTGAAGTTGCCACCCGACGCTCTTTTCATTTGCAATGTGTATATTAAACTAAAAAAGTTTGGATACTATTTAAAAATTGAATAAATTTGCGTGTAATTTTGAGCTTGAAATGAACTCAAATTTTGGGTTCATTTGGTTAAATGTTATTTTAAAGGATAAATATTGTGTTTGCAAACTCAATAAGTCCAGAAGAAAAAAATTTAAACCAGCGACGTGGATTACAAATAAGATTCCAACAATTGTGAAAAAAACAAAGCAAGGGAAAAAATATGGCAACCAATGGTAACAACAAGGAACAGGAACGAGCAGAACTCCACCGCACTATTTGGCGTATTGCCGAAGAACTCCGCGGTAGTGTCGATGGTTGGGATTTCAAACAATATGTGCTTGGATTTCTTTTTTATCGATAAGAAGGAAAAGAAAAAAAATGAATAAGACCAAAGAATAAAAATTTTAAAATGTTTTACAAGATTTTTTTTGGGAGCAAAGATAGAATGGCAAGGCTGATTGGTAAATTTGATACGAAATTATTAATCTAAAATTTAAAAATTTTTATGGAGATTTGATTATGGCTAAAAAAAATAATAATCCCGAATCTTTTGAACAACAACTTTGGAAAGCAGCAGATAAATTGAGAAAAAATATTGATGCGGCTGAATACAAACATGTAGTGCTGGGGCTTATTTTCCTTCGCTATATTTCAGATGCCTTTGAAAATTTATACGAAAAACTGAAAAAAGGTCAAGGTGAATACAGCGGTGCTGATCCTGAAGATATTGACGAATACAGAGCCGAAAATGTCTTTTATGTCCCAACCAAAGCAAGATGGCAATATCTGAAGGAAAATGCCAAAAAACCTGAAATAGGCAAAATACTCGATGAAGCGATGGAATTAATCGAAAAAGAAAACCCATCGCTAAAAGGAGTATTGCCCAAAGTTTACGCAAGAGGGAATATCGATCCCATTAGCCTTGGCGGGCTAATCGATCTTTTTAGCAACATTGCTTTTGACCAGGCAAAGGAAAGAAGCGCTGATATACTGGGGCATGTGTTTGAGTATTTTTTAGGTCAGTTTGCTTTGGCAGAAGGGAAAAAGGGCGGGCAATTCTACACACCACGCAGCGTTGTTGAACTTTTGGTTGAGATGTTAGAACCTTATAGAGGCAGAGT
>RCNO01000077.1 GCA_003731685.1 Bacteroidetes/Chlorobi group bacterium MS-B_bin-24 | reverse complement strand
GAAATGAAAAATCTTAGCTTGCTAATCTGAATAGCAATCGTCTGGATATCGACACCATAGATGCAATTTTCGATTAAGTAAAGCTTTCGGGCATAGTCGGGGTAGTTTATACTTTCGTCGAAATGTTCATTCACTTCCTTCAATAGTTCATCTCTTCTTTGTTTGTCGCCTTCGGTTCTAAAAATTGCATCTGCTTCTTTGGCGGCTCTATCTAACTGAATCTCCTTCCAAATTTCATTATCGGGGTCAAGTTTTTGGAGCAGATTAACCAGTCGGTGCAAAATGCCCATAGGGAAAGCCCCCGAGCCACAGGCGGGGTCGAGAATTTTTATCTGGTCAATAGCATTGATTAAGATTATCCTCAAATCTTGGGGCAAATCTATCGGTTCGTCGGAATAGGAAAACAATTGGTCCAGCAAGGTCGAATCAAGATTTTCCCCTGCTTTTGATTTTAGATATTCTTTTAAACTTTCTTCGACCATATAATCGACAATTTCACGCGGGGTGTAATAGCTTCCAGTGGCTTTACGGGCAGTGGTCGAAGTTTCGGGGTTATACGAAGCAAGGAGGTTTTCGAAAACTTTGCCAAGAAGTTCGGGGTCGAGTGCTATTTCTTGGTCTATTGGTGTTGCTTCGTCGGTTGTAAAGTTGTAGCTTTTAAGAATATCGATAAGCCCACGAACTTTTGCATTTTTGATTAAACCATAATGCGATAAATCGACACTTTCCTCTACTTCGTGGAAAAATAAATAGTCGGGCAGTTTTGCCTGCTTTGTGCTATTTCTCGAAAAACCATCTATGTAAACTTTATCTTTATCCAAGCAGTCAAACAATCCACCATTGATAAATGGTATATCTTCGAAAAATTTTAGAACTTTCTCAGGAGGTATTAAAAATTTATCCTCGTATCGGTAAAGGCTTTTTACACCGAAATTCTTTCTGTTTTCGNNNAAGNNTTTGTNCNTTGCCCAATCTCTTTCTTCTTTGGGTCTGTTCAAGGTTGCAAANAATAGATTTTGNAGGATGGCATTGTAGTAGTTATTACCTTTGCCAAAATCTTTNACGATATCTTTCAATTTTGTCTTGTCGAATAAAGTATCGGGGACAAGTCCTTTTTCTTTGAAGAACCAGATAAAGATTAATCGGGTCAGAAGTCNNATTAAATTTTGAGCGTTACGGATTTCTTTGTCTCTTGNTGGGTCTTGGGAATATTNATAATCATCGGGGAATTTAACCTTGTCCAAAGCCCAGTAGTACCAGTTTTGTATTTCATTGTAAAATTCTTTTGTGATAGGCTCGACCGAAAATGCTTCCTTGATAGAATCTAAATCGGTAAAATCACAATATCTTAACTGGTTTATAAATGTTTTATTCGTTCGCTCTGGGCTGACGAAAAATGTGAATCTTTTGTAGTGGCTATACTGTGCTTTAGTTCCGTAAGCAGTTTTAAAAACAAATGAAAATCTAAACCTTCTATCATCATCATAAAAGATAAACAAGCCATAAAATTTTCGATACTTTTCCAAAATTCTTTTGGCAATATCGAACTGCCTTTTTTTACTTGTTCGCTCTGTAAGGTTTTCTATCTTTGTGGCAAAGACCAATAAATCGGCTTCCTGCTTTAATCTTATCGAGCCAACTTCTTTAATGTCGGAAATTTTATATCTCTCCTCGATATCCTCGGTATCGAAGACATCTTTAATTTCAACGCTGAAACCATTATCGATAAGATAAGTTTTTAAGTTATCCAAGGAAAAATTTTCTGCAAGTGTCCTTAGTTTTTCCATTGGTTAAGCCTCCCGATTTTCAACTGCAACAATAACTGTTTGGTTCGAAATGTCTAACTCTTCCAACTGGCGTTCCAATCTTTGAATAAAGTCCTCTCCAATCTCATCCTTAATCTTATTTAATTTATTTTTAACTTCTTCTAAATTCTCTAAATCTTTTTCGAGCTCAACAATTTTTCTTAAAACATATTCAGAAAGACTTCCATAATTTTCAATATCTTTAATCAAAGAAAGGATAAAGGGCTTTAACTCTCCAAATTCCCTGTTTTTTAAATCGTTCAGTAGATTGTGAGCTCTCTTTTCAATGTCGTTTGGAGCAGATTTCCTTTTTACATAAGCTTCTTTGTTGAGTGCAAGGCTGTAGTTATGCCAAAAGCTTTCGGACAAGTCCAGCGGTTTGGTTTCGGGAGTGGCTTTAATTTTTTCATAAACTTCTTCGAAGCTAACAGCCTTTGGCTGTTTCTCAGAGTAGTCTTTATAGCCAACGAACAAGTCTTTGCCCTTTTTAACAAAGACCATAAGTTCGTTTTTTTCTGAATTTTTAGCCGTTTTTACTCTTTTAGGCATATTTTCAATTTGCTCGATAATCTCGGGATGTTCATTTATTATCTGTTCAAACTCATCTCGAACTTTTGTAAAGAAGCTTTTTTCTTCATCTTCCCTATACTCATTTAATCTTCTGTAAAGTTTCGATGCTTCGGGCTCTTCCGCGGGGTCGAAGATTTTGGCGTCTTCCCCCAAGATGTTATGAATCATAAACATTTTTGTTTGAGCAATTTCTCTCGACCTAACAATATCGGCTCCTTGTTCTGTTGGGAAGAAGTTNACGATANAAATTTCGTCGTAAACCTTTTTCCCTATTCGGTTTATTCTTCCAACTCTTTGGATAACCCGAACAGGGTTCCAAGGTATGTCATAATTAATAACCANACCCGCTCTGTTTAGGTTATACCCTTCCGAAAGTTTATCGGTTGTAAGCAGGATTTTATACTTATCTTCTTGGTGCTTATACTGAGCATCGAAGTTTCTTGCTAAATCCTCGAATGTAGTTTTGCTTATATCACCGATTGCCGATAAAACCAAACCATCAAAATGATTTTCAAGTATTTTTTTCAAATGTTCTGCAGTATCGATATACTCAGTGAATATGACAACCTTTCTATCTTGGTTTAAATAATCCCTAATACCATCTATGAGCCTTTGGGCTTTTGGGTCGTTTTCTTTAAGCTTAAGTTCTTCCATCTTTTTCAAAAAGTCATCGAAAAGTTTTAGGTCATTTTCAATATCTTCTATAAATTTGTTTTTGCGTTTAAATTTATTTAAATCATAAACTTTGTAATTTTGGCTATAATTTTTCTGTTCCTTTAAATTTTTCTCGTATTCTTCAAGTTTATCTAAAATCTCATCTGGCTCTTTTTCTGTCAGGTCTTGCATAAGTTCTCTATCGAGAATGAACTTATTTGTTTTATTAATGAATTCCAAAGCTTTTTTGTTTATGCCTTTGAATCTTTCAATGCTTTCATTAAAGGAACCGAAACTGCTTTCAAACCTTTTAACAAGTAGCCTTCTCATAAAGTCGTATAAGTTACTTTGAAATGTGAAAAAGAAACTATCATCTTCCGATAATTCAGGCACTTTGTCATCTTCAAAGCCTTTTTCATACTTAATTGGAATATATATTGCACCTTTAAATCTTCCACCCAAGCTTTCCAAGTTAAATGCTTTTATTACTTCATCATAAAACACTGACTGTTTAAATGTTAATTCATAAAACCATTCTTTAGGGTCTTTGACTTCTGGAAGGTCGATTTTTTCATTGTAATGCTTTAAATCGAGCCTGTTCCTTCTAATAACAACAGGCTCAAGAATAGACCTTATATGTCGTGCCAGTTCTTTTGTTTTCTTTTTTACATTGTTTAAATCGACATCAGAGCCTTTAAATAACTCTTTGTAATATTTCGATGACTGTTTCCTTTTATTTGGGTCGGGAGAGTTAAAATAATTTTTTATATAAGAAAGTCTCCTAAACTGGTTTTCATATTCGGTAAACTTTACTTTAAGGTTTTCATCGAACACAATGGATGATTTCTTTGGGATAGTAAAGAGCTTTAAGAGTGCGAATAGGTCAGAAGGTCTGTTATTAAATGGTGTTGCAGTCAAAAGCAAAACTGTTTTCCCTCTGCAAATCTCTTTCAGGTAGTGGTAATTAATCGTGTTTTCATTTCTAAATCTATGGGCTTCATCAACTATAACAACTTCTATGTTGTTATGTTCNCTAACAAATNCCAAAGCTTCCTCTAATTTCCCGATAGACCAAACTTCCCANCCANAAAGCTCAAAGTCCTCTAAATATTTTTTCCAGCCAATAGATTTGTCATCAGACCCAAGAAGATGCGGTGGAGCAATGACTATGCCCCTTTTACCAAGTGCTTTTGCTACCATACACGCAACAACAGTTTTACCAAGACCAACAACATCAGCTAAAATTGTTCCACCGTGAGCCTTGCAGTTAGCTATTGCTTGGGCAACAGCTTCCAACTGGTAAGAATATGGTTTATAGCCTTTCTCTTTCATCAGTGTAATAAGCTCTTTGCCAATATCCTTTGATTTATGAGTATCAAGATAGGTTTTTAAAAGATAGACATAGGCTGNAAATGGNGTTATTTTTCTTANGAAAGTATCATTTTTAAAAGTGTGAATCAATTTGGTAACATCATCAGACGAAAGTTCTATGGCATTTTTCCATAAGTCATCAAAATACTCTTCTGCTTCNTCAAATCCAAAATCTTTTATCTCAACGTTAAACTCATTTTGGCTTATAAGTCCAGCTTTTGTAAGATTACTGCTTCCAGTNATAAAAAGGTGNGGCGCAGAAATCTCATTTGTTTTGAACAGATAAAGCTTTGAATGGTTAGGCTCTTGGGTNTTCTTGATAATTAATTTTCTTTCTTCCAAAAGTTTTATAAAAAAATCTACTTGTTTATGGATTTCCTCGGTATCTAACTCTTCACTTGTATAGGCTAATTTTATTGAATTTATAAATTCTTGTATAGCCTCATCTTTGCTTTTTACTTTTTTTGCAACTTCATATAGTCCAAAATTACCTTTGTCTATAAACAAACCAACTAAAATTTTAATATGCTCTTCTGCGAGCTCGCCTTCTGCATTAAGTCTCTTGAGCGAGTCGTAAAATTCTTGGATGCCAGAAAAATAAAAAAATCCAACAAGAAATTTTAGCTCTTTACTTCGACTTAACAATTCGCTAATACGTTCTTTTAAGTTTTTCCTGGTTTTTTCGTTGGTAATAAAATTTTTTGGTGTACTCATAATGACTCCCAAAAGTACTTTTTAAATTTGAAGTAATTTTATTCAGTCCAGTTTGTCAAAATAATCTGAACTTTTTGGTTTTAACCCGAATTATGCATTAGAGATATCCAAGGGGGGAGAAAAATTATCGATATTTTCAACGCAAACATTGCTGATGTTAATCTTAATTCTCTCCACGGACTT
>RCNO01000076.1 GCA_003731685.1 Bacteroidetes/Chlorobi group bacterium MS-B_bin-24 | reverse complement strand
AAGTCCGTGGAGAGAATTAAGATTAACATCAGCAATGTTTGCGTTGAAAATATCGATAATTTTTCTCCCCCCTTGGATATCTCTAATGCATAATTCGGGTTTAATTATAAAACAACTAAATTAAAATTCACGAAAAAAATTTATGCTTTTCCTAACTTCTATGTTTTAACAAAGGAACAAGAGAAAATTATCTTACACCTTCAGAGGGCATATTAATCTTATGGAAATGTTAAATGTTTAAAAATTCGGCGAAAGCGAAATCCAGAGGGGATGTTATCTTAATGTTTATTTCTTCGCCTTCTACGATTTTGATTCTAAAACCCGCAAATTCGGCAACTCCAGAGTCGTCCGTAAATATTTTGCCATCGTTAATTGCTTTGCTATAAGATTCCACAAGAATTTGGGTTTTGAATGCCTGCGGGGTTTGAATAGCAAAAATTTTATTGCGATTCAATGTGTGTAAAGCCACACCATTTTCGTCGGACTCCTTCAAGGTATCCTTAACCTTGATGCCGGGAATCACTCCGTCGAAGTTAGCTATTCCGTTTAGAAGTCTTTCAATCAAAGAAGATGTCACAAAAGGGCGAACTGCATCGTGAATTAAAACAATGTCGGTGGATTTAATCGACGGATGTTGAAGTGCATTCCAAACCGAATAGAAGCGTTCACTCCCGCCTTCGACAAAATCTACGGTTCTCGAAGGAGGGAACTGCTCGATTAAATCAAAGAAAACATTTTCCCAACTCTTTGGATAAGTTAAGATTATGTTATTGAATTCCTGTATTTTCAGTAAGTTGTCCAAAGTGAGAATGAACAAAGGTTTGCCCTTCAAAAAAACAAATTGTTTTGGAGTTTCGGAACCAAAACGCTTGCCAATTCCACCAGCTGTAAGTATTAATCCAATTTTCATAAAGTTACAAATTTACGAATATCTTCAATAAAGTTTGCATTTTCAAAATTTTGAACAAATTTTTTGAAAAAAGCACTTTGTGAAACACTGCTGAATTTAAACAATTGCCTGACTAAAACTCAATCAAATTGTTTTCGAGTTGTGGGTAGATTTCGTCAATTTGTTGTTGGATTTCGATGGTCTTGGCCAGTGCGGTAATAACTCTACATAAATGACGGGGGTCGTCCATTGTTCTGCCTTTTCTATCTTTCAAATATTTCTGAAGAACTTGATAGCCGCCAATGAAATATTCCCAAAGTTCGGGTGTTACATTATCGAAAAATTTGTCGTTATTGATGTAAATTCTTTTTTCTTGTGGAATATACTCAACTTTTTCGATTTTGTCATTTTCTGATTCACCTTGGAATTTGGAGATTGGACGGTCGAGCATTCTGCTTTCCAAAAGGTGAAGTTCTACAAGGCGAGAGCCAAGAGTAGAAACTGATTTGAATAGATTGTAATCGCTTGTGAACGGAATTCTTGGGAAATCTATTTTTAGGAATTCTGCATATTTTAAACGATATTTATTTGAAAACAAAATTGCATAAATGTAGTGAAGAATATCTTCTGGCGATAGCAAATGTTTGTAATGTTCATTAAGTTTTTCCCAAATCACGCTTGATATGTTGGGTTTGCGGTTTGCGGAATACTCCGCCTTTGGTTCAAAAATTATCCAAGAACTAAGTTTAACAGACTTCTTTTTTGGTTTTTCTTGCTTGATATAAAGGTAAAGTGGGAAAAGATAAGAACTTGATGCTGTGTTTGCAGCAAGTAAAGCAGCATCCGTAATATTACACGAAATAAAAGTATGCTGGTATTTATCAACTTTGATAATCCTTGAAGTAATCAGCCCCAAATTTTCGCCCATAAGCATATGTTGCATCACTTCGGGTCTTGGCATACAATGGAAGCCACGGCTTTTCCCTGTATAATATGTATACCGAATATCGAACGGACGATACAAGATTCTTTTAACATATTTCTTGTCGGGACCGCTTTGGATTAAATCTTCCTGAGCCAGATGCACCTTCCAGTCGCGAGCGTCTGGACCAAGGTCGTAAGCTCGTCGCGCAAGTTCAGGTTCCATCTTCGAAAATCTCAAAACTGTATTCCAAAGCTCGTTTTCCGTCCAGCGGATGGTCAAATTGTCACGAGCTGTTACAATTCCAACACTATAAACTGGGAAAATTTCAGTTACGGATTTCCATCTTAAATATCCTTTTATGCTTTCAGTTTTTCGCTGGGTGAAGAAATAAAATGGTTTCTCTGGCTTGATTAGTTTGTAGTTTTTTGGAGTTGCTCTATGTTCCTTCAACCAACTGTATTTGGTTTCGCGAAGTCCATATAAATCATTATGGTATACTTTGCATCCTTTTTTATCTTTCTGTTTGATAAATATGGCAATTGCAGTTCCTTGGCGAATATCGAATACATTTTCGTCTTTGCTTCCATCGGGGCAGGTTTCCTTTTTTAAACTATTTCCGTGTAAGTCGAGAATATAAATTTCATTGAAGGTGTTCATTAGGCTTTGGCGCATACCTCGGAAAGTTGGGTTGTCGAGATAACTATGGTTTGTAATCATACCAACGATGCCTGCGCCCGCCTTGTGAATTTTCCATTGGGCAAAACGCAAAAACTTTACATAATCGTCCTGAAGCCATTTAGGATTTTTCTCCCCAAGCGGCTCGTTGTCGACGATGTAATAGCTTTGGAGACCGTCGATATTCTCCTTCAAAAGTTTTACCGTCCATCCATTTTGATTTGCTGAATGCCCGCTATACGGGGGATTACCGATGATAACCAAAATCGGCTGTTCTTTTTTAATTTTGCTTGCAAGATGGTTTTCTTCGCTCAGTGAACTTAATCCGGGCACTTCGATTTGTTCCAGTTCCTCCATTTCCAAAGTATTGGTCAAATAGAGTTTGAAGCGCTCGTCATCGCTCAAACGATAACCAAGCTCTTCCAAAAGAAAACTCATTTTGATATGCCCAATAGCATAGGGAGCCATCATCAGTTCAAAGGCATAGAAATTTTGCAGAATGTGATTCTTAATGAATTTCTGTTTCCCTCCCGAGCCATATTTTTCCACAAATTCTTCGACAGCGACTTTCACTGCTTCGGCAGGGAAAGTTAGGGTTCCCCCTGCTGGGTCGAGCAATGTCACATTTTCGCTGGCGAGACCATCGGGGATATTGAAGTGCGTTTTCAAGAATTGATGCACAGAACGGACGATGTAATTAACGACTGGTTCGGGCGTGTAATACACGCCTCGCTTTTCTCGAATTGATGGGTCGTATTCACTCAAAAATGTCTCGTAGAAGTGGATTACAGGGTCGTGTCCTTTCCCTTCTTCGTAATACTCGTGAAGAATTTTGTTAACATCTGTAACATTCAAAACTTCGGCAATATCGTCGACAATTACTTCGAGAGATTTTGGTGGTTTCCCGAGAGAAATAAAATGAAATACATCTTTGAGGATACCGATAGTATTTGGAATGTATTTAAAAGCCAGTTCTCTGTTAAAAGAATTATCGCTACGAGTGCGGGCAGCAAACAAGCCATAGGTTATTGTTTGCGAATACAAATCGGCAAATGTTTCCTTGGTGAGAGTTCCTATTAAATACTTTCTGAAAGCCTCGTAAAATCCTAAAATTGCTCTTCTGCCTTGCTTTTCTTCCTCTGCAAGTTCAATGCTTATTACTTCATCTCGCAAAAAGCGAGTCCGCTTTGCCAGTTCCACTGCCAACGACCTTGCATTGCGAACTTGTGGTAGTGAAAACGAGAAAAAGGTGTTCAGTAAATCGTAAAACTCTGTTTCGTTTTCCACAGGCGGAACAGTTTGAAGCTTCAAAGCAACAAAAGGATTGGCAATCGAAACGGATTTTATTAGTTCACCGTTCCTGTATAGTCTAAATTCATAGAAGTTTGTGAGAATAACATTTGGGAAAGTACTTCGATAGCGTTTTAACTGTTCAGACTCCTCAATCTTGTCCAGAGCTACCGACGGTTCTTTTGCTTCGATGTAGCCAGTGATATGATGCTTTCCATCCCAGATACGGAAGTCGGGATTGCCAGCTTCGGTTTTTTTGGGGAGTATCGTAATATCAAGGTTTTTGATTTGGCTNGCCTCGGCAAAATCTTTGATTAAATTTTCTAGATGAACGTAGAAGCTCTCTTCTCGGGCATCTCCTTTGTTTAATTTGTCTTGTAAACTAATTAAGTATTTTTCTATCATTAAACAAAAAAGTTTAAGGAAAATTAAAACTAAAAAAGTTGTAAAGCAAAAATAAGCAAACCAATGAAATTATTGCTAAACTTTTATGACCAGAAATCATATTTTTTGGAAATTACTCAATTCATTTCACCAAAGCACTTACGGGGCAGAGACATAGATTTGCCCCAAAGATGTTGATGATGATGTGGGAATGGTTGGTAATTGTGTTTTTGTAAGGGCGAATAATTATTCGCCCCTACGAAATCATATAATCGAAAAGCCGATTTCTTCTCCCCAACGGGATTCATCACGGTTAGACATCGGATGTTTGCCAGACATCCGATGTCTGGGAAATCCATTGTTCGGTGAAATGCGCCTGGGGCAAACTGCGCTCGCCCTACAAAAAGACATCGGATGTTTTTGAAACATCCGATGTCCGAAAGTACTTGTAGGGGCGGCCGGCCGGTCACCCCTACAATATAATCAGGAGATGATAAACTAAAAATTTACACCTGCTTGGGTAGTAAGAATTGAGTATTCACCTAAACTCTTTATCCCCTCCCGAAGGGCTTCCCCTTCGGAAGGGTTTACAATCCACAAATCTCAGCTTCCAAATATTTCAATCAGTATTTAATAAATTTGAAAACTTCAAAGCTTGGTTCAAATCTTAAATAATACACGCCCGCAGGTAGCTTTTCGATATCTATACTTTTCTGAATTGGCAAAGACAATACTTCATTCCCAAGCATATCCAAAATTTTGATTTTCCTTACNTTTTCGGGAAGTTGTTCAAAAGTTATATTTTCCCTTGCAGGATTGGGGTAAATTTTTGTGCTTTCGCAACCAATTTGGNTNTCAACATCGTTGGGCTCAGGTTCTGTTAAATACCATTTAGAATTCCATTCCGACACCAAAGAATCGTTCATCGAACGGATACGACAACAGTAAATTTTCCAATTCTTTGTGTTCGGTGGGGAATAACTGGTTCCGGTAACAATTACATCGTCGAACAGAACCGAATCATAATTTACANCTATGGGTTGGGGATAATTAACAAAATCGAAGCCTTCAAGTTCAACTACTTGAATTTGGTATTTTGTTGCTCCTTCGATAGGTTGCCATCTTAAAGTAAAGTTTTTGGGTATTTTATAATAAGGACCATAAAAAGTTGG
>RCNO01000075.1 GCA_003731685.1 Bacteroidetes/Chlorobi group bacterium MS-B_bin-24 | reverse complement strand
ATTGATTTGTTTGCCGAATCGTCCCAGAAGTCGTATCCAAGCAATTTCCCTTTGTGTGGCTGAACAATCGACAGAATCGAATAGATAGGCGATAAACCACATATCTTGTACCTGTCCTGCACTTTAATCACCTCTTCAAAGAAGCCATCGGGATTGCAATTTTTAATTTGCTCAATTAATTTATTGTCAAAATCTTGCACTTCTTTGATTTTCTCCATTCCGTCGAATGGGTCATTGAATTTACGTCCGACGTGGGCAAAATCTACACTTGCAATGAATAATGGGTTTTTGAAATTTTCGTATATTTTTCTTCTAAAAGTATCGAAAAAGGCACTTATTCGGTCGTTGGACGAAGGGAAAGTGTTTTGGTAAATGAACTCATTGAATGGACCGACAAGGATTGGAATAAACTTCAAATTAGGCTTTTTGTAAAGGTATTGCAAGCAAACCACAGGGAACTCAATGGAATGCTCGAAACGATGTGCTTGCTCGTCAATTGTAATTTCGAACGAGAGGAAATCGGCAAGCTCACGAATGAATTCTTTGTCAGTCTCAGCAATTCCAAAAGGTGTCTCGAAGTCTTTGTAAGTGAACATAAAATAATCAGAATTTCCGTAGTGGGATGTACCAAGAATCACAAAAGCGTCGTAATTGTTTTTTGCAATTGTGTTGTAAGCTTTTGCATAAACTTTGTGGGCTGGTTCGCCAATGACAAAATCAATATGGGGAACAATGATAGCATTTATATTGGGATTTAGTTCCTGTACAGGTGATTTCGAGAAAATATTCTGGAAATATTTTTCGGCTTCGGTTTTGTCGGTTGGGTAGGAAGAGCCAGCACAGACACTTTTTCGAACCGGGGAGTTCATATAGGCAATAAAATCGTCGCGGATTTTAAAGTAGAACGGGGTTTCGAGATAACAAAGCAGGTTTAGGTCTTCCATAAGATTTATGAAATGGTTCATAAATTCTTGGACATCTCCTGCGTAGTTTTGAGCTACAATTTTTTCGAGTTGTTCCAAAGTAGTTTTTCCATCAAAGAATTGAAGGATTGTAGCAAATTCTTCGGGGAAAAGCAAAGGTTGGTTTGCGATTTGGCTTTCATCGTAGAGTAGAATATTCTTTTTATCGCCGTTTTCAACGATTCTAAAAACAATATCGGAGCGAAGTTTAGGAATTATCTCGTTCTTGTTCATTTTTCATTCTCTTAATGTTTAACTTATTTGCTAAATAAAATGCAAAACCGAAAGCAAAGATGTTTACAAAGGAAACAATAAGAAAAATTGAATTTTTTATGATGAAATATGTTGCGAAAAAAATTATCGCAACGATGATGTTTGTGGTTGCGAGTATCAAAAGCCCTTTTCTTTGCTGTTCCATATACTTTTATCTTAATATATTTTCCAAAGTAGATTTAGCATCGGTTTTCTCATCACGGTACTTGACGATGATAGGAGTATAGACCGAAAGACCGTATTTTTCGGCAAATTCACCTTTGAGTTGTCTCGAGCCCGAGACAACAACCGCCCGTGGTGGAATTTCGAGCGGGGAGTCTTCGGTCGATTGAATAATATTTTGGTTTACAATATCGAAAACTTTCGTCGAGGAAGTTAGAATAACTCCCGAAGCAATAACAGCGTGGTGTCGCACTAGAACTCCTTCGTATATTCCACAATTTCCACCGATAAAAACATCGTCTTCGATGATTACGGGTCGAGCTCCAACAGGTTCCAGAACGCCTCCAATTTGAGCAGATGCGCTCAAGTGGACTCGTTTGCCAATTTGCGCACAGGAGCCAACCAGCGAATGGGAATCGAGAAGGGTATCGGAGTCGACATAGGCTCCAATGTTGACATAGCAAGGAGGCATAATAATAACTCCCGGGGCAATAAAACATCCAGAGCGAATCGAAGTCCCACCCGGCACAATCCTGATTTTATCCTCTATACTAATGCTTTTCGGGGGTATAGTATCCTTATCGAAAAAAGAAGCACCGGCGACCGAGTAATCACGAATTTTCCCATATTTGAATAGAAGGAGAATCCCTTTCTTTACCCAAGGGTGGACAATCCACTTGCCTTCGGGAGTTTTTTCGGCTGCACGAACAAGCCCTTTGTTCAAAGCATCGATGAACTCATCTCTAAATTCAAGAAAAAGATTTTCCGAAAATTCTTTTTCTAATATTTCAACTTTTTCTTTTAGTTTTTCCATTATCGTTCTTCTTTTGATTTTCAGAATTCTGTTGAGTTTTATCCCAACCAACAAGAGCAATTGGCAAAGCTTCGGTAATATGCTTGACTGGGACGATGTTCAAACCTTTTTTAACGAATTCGTTGACTTCGACAAGGTCGGGTTCGTTATCTTTTGGAATAATCACGGTGGTTATGCCCGAGCGTTTCGCAGCCAGTAGTTTTTCGTTCAATCCGCCAATGGGCAAGATATTGCCGCGCAAGGTGATTTCACCAGTCATTGCGACGTCGCCTCGCACTGGATAACCACTGGCAGCAGAAATCAAAGCCATTGCAATAGTAATTCCAGCAGATGGTCCATCTTTGGGTATTGCTCCTTCGGGAATATGAATATGGATTTCTTTCCTATGGAAAAAGTTTTTTGGTACTTTAAGTTCTTTGAAGTTAGAGCGAATGAAAGAAAGTGCAGCTTTTGCCGATTCTTTCATAACTTCGCCAAGTTGACCCGTTAAGGTTAATTTTTCTTGCCCCGGCATTATCGAAACCTCGATTGGCATTGTATCGCCTCCGACACTGGTCCAGGCAAGCCCAACGGCAACTCCAACCTTAGGTTCCAGGTCTTCTTTTTTGAACTTGAACTTTGGAACTTTGAGGTATTCTTCTACCTTTTTCTCATCAATAATGAACTTTTTTCTTTTTATATATCTTTTAAATTTTGGATTTTCGCGTAGTGCAGTTTTGAAGTCAGTTTCGGAATTAAGTTTGTATTTTTTCTCGAAATCCAATATATTTCTTTTATTGTTTTTCGGAAGAGTGAAGACAATTCCCGTTCGAGATTCCGAACACCAGATTCCCGTGTATACTCACGGATTATTTTTAAGATAGCGTCATCGGTAACTTCGATGTTTAAATCTTTGATGCCATATTCTTCCTTAATTTTTGGAATGATATGCCTCTTGGCAATTTCAAGTTTTTCGGGCTCCAAATAACTCGAAAGCTCGATAATTTCCATTCTATCTAAAAGCGGGATGGGAATTTCGTATTTGACATTTGCAGTGGTGATGAAAAGAACATTCGATAAATCGTAATCCACCTCGATGTAATGGTCTTGGAATGCGACATTTTGTTCTGGGTCGAGGACTTCGAGCAGAGCAGCCGAGGGGTCGCCTCGGAAATCCATCGACATTTTATCGATTTCATCGAGCAGAATGACCGGATTAATCGTTCCGGCTTTTTTCATTGCTTGAATGATTTTGCCGGGCATAGCTCCAACATAAGTTCGGCGGTGACCACGAATTTCGGCTTCGTCTCGAACTCCGCCCAATGAGAANCGCACAAATTTTCGNCCTAATGCTCTTGCAATCGACCGAGCAAGTGAAGTTTTACCAACTCCCGGCGGACCAACAAAGCAAAGTATCTGCNTTTTTAAACTTCCNGCAACGTTCAGTACTGCAATGTATTCGAGTATTCTTTCCTTTGGCTTTTCGAGGTCATAATGGTCTTCGTCCAAAATTTTTTTGACATGCTCAATGCTAAAATTATCCTCCGTTTTTGTAGACCAGGGAAGAGAGGTGAGCCATTCTAAATAAGTTCTATTCACGGAGTATTCTGGGGACATTGTAGGCGTTTTTTTCAATCTTTCGAGTTCCTCGATGGCTTTTTTGTAAGCGTGTTCGGGCATTTTTGCATTTTCAATCGCTTCTTTCAGCTGAGCAATTTCTGGGATTGATTCTTCCTCTTCTTCCAATTCTTTTTGTANGGCTCGAATTTGCTCCTGAATGTAATATTTCTTTTGTGTTCTTTGAATTTGACTTTGAACCTTTGTGTCGATTTCCTCTTCGATTTTCAAAATCTCCAGTTCGGAGGTTAGAATGGAATTTAGTTCAAAATATTGTTCTTTTAAATTTGTTCGATCGAGGATTTTTTGCTTAACTGAGACAGAAACGTGTATATTTGCCGAAGCGAAGTAAAGTTTTCGGATTGGGTCTTTGATATTTTCGAAAGCAGAATAAACATCGGGCGAAAGCAAACGATGGGAGCGAACATAGTTGTAAAAAAGTTCGCCGGCTCGGCGAATCAATGCGGTCAGCTCCTGGTCGTTTTCATCGTATTGAATTTCGACTGGGGCAATTTCGGCCGAAAGGTATTCGGTTCGGTTTATTGGTCTGACAATTTTGGAGTGGTATAGCCCTTCGACAAGGACTTTGAGCAAGTTGTTCGGTAGTTTTACAACTTGAAGAATTTTTGCAGTAGTACCATATTCATAAATATCATCGAAATCTGGCTCATCGATGGTTGGGTCTTTTTGGGCAACAAGGAATATGAATTTGTCTTTGTCCATTGCTTCGGATATTGCCTGAATCGAGCTTGCCCTACCGATGAGGATAGGGTAAATCATAAAAGGAAAAATTACAATATCCCGCAATGGGAGAATCGTTAATACTGTTGGGATTGAAGAGCTTTTATCTTCGGTACTTTCTAAAATCTCGGGCGTAGTTTCGTCCTTTTTCATATCATAAACTCAAATTTTAATTTTTAATAAACGAATTTCTTTGTTTTCAATTTGATTCGTCTTTTTGTTTTGTTCAAAATGGTTTGAAAATGGAATTCATTGACCATATTGGAAACAGAGTGGTTTTGACGAAATATCCTGAAAGAATTGTTTCGCTTGTGCCATCCCAAACCGAGTTGTTATTCGATTTAGGTTTGAAGAACAAAATAGTGGGCATTACTCGATATTGTGTTGAGCCGAAGGAACTTGTGGCGGAAGTTCCCAAAGTGGGAGGAACAAAGAAACTTGACATTGAGCTCATCCGAAGTTTAGAACCTGATTTAGTCATAGCAAACAAAGAGGAAAACACAAAAGAAGATGTAGAGAAAATACAGGAATTTGCACCAGTTTGGGTTTCGGTGGTTTCAAATTTCAATGAAGCAATTAAAATGATTCTTGATATTGGAGAGATAACAAATCAAGCACAAAAAGCTCAATGGATTGTTGCCAATATTATTGAGAAAAAAGATTATTTTGTTGAAAAAGTTGCAAAAAAGGGAATATTGGGCAAGACTGTTCTGTATTTCATTTGGAGGAAACCCTTTATGATAGTCGGGACTGATACTTTTATCAATTCAATGCTTGAGCTCTGTGGGTTAGAGAATCTTGCAAACAAGCTCAATGGTATTGAGGGGAGGTATCCCAAGATTGACATTGACGTTTTAAAAAGAATTAACCCTGATTATGTTTTTTTATCGACTGAACCATATCCATTTTCCG
>RCNO01000074.1 GCA_003731685.1 Bacteroidetes/Chlorobi group bacterium MS-B_bin-24 | reverse complement strand
TCTGTTTATATTCAATCCTGCGGGCAAATCGAAATGCTCTGGGAAGTTTTCTATCGATTTATAGATTGTATCTTTGAGCGTCTGCGGGAGGAGAGCAAAAATTGGGTTCTCATCGAGCAGAGAGCGAACAGTTTGGTGTGGAATATCGAGCGTCTTTTTCCCTTGTCCCAAAATTGTCGGAGCAGTGGCGGGAGGGGTGATTTTCCCTTTTTGCACTCCATCATACATCAACATTCGAAATGTGTAGTAAATAAGTCCCGCTGTATCTTTGACAGTTACCAAAGGAGGGAACGTTGACAAATCGACATTCAGGTATGGAGCCAGCTTCTGAATTAAATCCACTGTATTATTAGGGTCATAGGGTTGAATTGGTAAAGCAGGATGATATTCCTTCTTATTGCTCGGAACAAAACCAAGCATTCCATTAACGCCCAGTTTGATGTAAAAATTGTTTTTCCCCGATGGAATATACGCACTCGAAAAGAAGCGTGAGTTTGCAGTCGCATTTACGACCTCGACGAGGGGCTGAAGATACGGAACGCCGTTCAACTCGAAAATGTCCTTGCTCAGCGAACGAGCCAACAATATCGTCCACTGGTTTGCATGCGGGTAATTCTCTACNGCGTAGCCGTGTTCGATTGCCAGCAAGGCANCAAAAAACATCGCAATTAGTTTTTTCAGCATAACCACCTTTTTANTTTAACAATTTCTTCTTGATAATAACATAAAANGGCAAAGCAACTANTACAAGANCGAAAATATACATTGCGTTCAGGATAATCTTGAATGTGATGCCAAGCATTGCAAAAAATGAGTAGAAAATTACAAAAGAAATAAAAAGAGCAATNACAAACGCAATAATTTTCTTCAATAATTCCATAAATCCTCACAAAATTATTTTCCAAATTAATCAAAACAAATTAAAAATTTGCTTTTGGAACTAATTTNATATTTTCTGCACCAAAAATTGAATACAAACGGAAAATGTTCTCTTCGGTGATTGCAAAATGAACTTCATCGGATACGAAAGCCTTTCGTTCGCCATTGTAGAGAATAAAGAACAGCACTTTGGTCGCCGAGTCAATCGAATTGCAAAGTTTGGCGAACTCCTGCAGTTTTTCTTTGGCATTATCCGCATTCCGTAGATAGATATGAATCGAGTCTATTAATTTTTCCAAAGCCAAATCCAGAGGATAAATTTCCGTTGCAGTAACTTTTATGCTATTATCTTTAACTTCTACTTTCCCCGAGACAAAAAGAATGCTATCCTTTTGCAAATATTGGTAAAATTGTTGGTAAGACTCGCTCCAAACAACCAGCTCGGCTTTGCCATAAAAGTCTTCCAGTTCGGCAAAGGCAAACTTCTTCTTATGCCTATCAATCTTTACATCGATTTCCGAAAGTATGCCGAACAATTTTACATTCATCCCATTTTCGATTTTATCTACATCCCCTAAATTAACAGGTGTAAGGTCTTTCATAATATTTCGGTATCGTTCGAGTGGATGCCCGCTTAGGTAAAAATTCAGGAACTCCTTTTCCTTTTGCAAACGCTGGCGAAGGCTCCACTCTTCGACTTCGGGCAATTTGGGTTCGCTGAAAAATTGTTCCTGCGATTGTTCCCCACCAAAAAGGAAAGAATTGACGCTGCTCGTAGACTCTTGTAATTTCCTTGCATATTCCAAAGCTGTATCGATTGCTTGGAAAAGAGGGGCACGGCGCTTGTTTTCGATTAAATCGAAAGCACCAGTGCAAACCAATGCTTCGAGCACTTTGCGATTAATTACTTTCGTATCCACTCGCGAAACAAAGTTGAAAAACGAAGTGAATGGCTTTTCTTGACGGGCAGAAACAATTGATTCTTCGACTCGGGTGCCTACGTTTTTAATTCCCGCCAAGCCAAACAATATCGTTTTTTTGTCCAATGCTATAAATTTGCTAAAAGAGCGATTCACATCGGGCGGCAGAATTTCAATCCCGAAACTTCTTGCTTCTTCAATCAATTTCGGAATCTGCTTGGGGTTGTTAATTTCTGCATTCAGGTTTGCATCAATAAATTCTGCAGTGTAGTGTGCCTTTAAATATGCAGTTTGATAAGCAAGAATCGCATAGGCAAGAGAATGCGATTTGTTAAAACCATAGTTGGCAAACTTTTCGATTAAATCGAAGATTTCCTCGGCAAGTTTTTTATCAATTCCATTGGTACGATATGCTCCTTCNATGAATGCGGGCTTCATTTTCATCATCACNTCTTGCTNCTTTTTCCCCATTGCCCGACGCAGGATATCTGCCTGTGCAAGCGTAAAGCCAGCAATATCGCGAGCAAGCTGCATNACCTGTTCCTGATACACAATAATTCCATAAGTATCCTTGAGCGATTTTTCCATTAACGGGTGCAGGTATTCAATCTTNTTCCTACCAAACTTGCGGTCGATGTATTCAGGGATATTTTGCAAAGGTCCGGGTCGGTACAAAGCGTTCATATCGCTCAGCTCAAGAAGATTTGTCGGTTTAAGTTGCCGCAAATATTCTTGCATTCCGCTGGATTCAAATTGGAAAACGCCCAGCGTCTTGCCTTGCGAAAACAACTCATAAGTCTTGGGGTCATCGAAAGCTATTTGGTCAATATCAATTCGAACGCCATAGTTCTTTTCGACTGCTTGTAGTGTCTCGTCGATTATCGAAAGAGTTCGCAAGCCAAGAAAATCCATTTTTACCAGCCCGGCGCTTTCCAAGTCGTTCATACTATATTGCGTAACAACTTCGCCTTGGTCGCTACCTTCGACTTTTTGAACATAAAGCGGAACATAATCGCTAACATCCCCCGGGGCGATTACAACACCAGCGGCGTGAACCGATGTGTGCCGATACAGTCCTTCCAAAAGCAAAGAATATTCTATTAGCTTTTTGTATTGCGGGTCTTCGGGGTTTTTCAGTTCAACAAGGTCGGGAAGTTCCAATGCTTCGCTCAATGGCGTAACTTTGCCAAGTACGACAGGGATTCGCGCAGTGATTTTG
This sequence comes from Bacteroidetes/Chlorobi group bacterium MS-B_bin-24, assembly GCA_003731685.1. Taxonomy (GTDB): domain Bacteria; phylum Bacteroidota; class Ignavibacteria; order Kapaibacteriales; family UBA2268; genus Naka2016. Next base: position 2,449 of record RCNO01000074.1, on the reverse strand, counting down.
TTGATTTCCTGATGTGGTATGCCAAGAATTCGCCCAACATCTTTCAAGACCGCCCGCGAAGATAATTTCCCGAATGTGATGATTTGGGCAACAGAATTTTCTCCATACTTTTGCTTAACATATTCAATAACTTTTTCCCTTTTATCATCTGAGAAATCGATATCGATATCGGGGAGAGAGACTCTGTCGGGATTTAAAAACCGCTCGAAAAGCAATCCATACTTAAGCGGGTCAATGTTTGTGATTCCAAGAGCATAGGCAACAATGCTACCAGCGGCGGAACCACGACCCGGTCCAACTCGAACTCCCATTTTTCGCGCAGCATTCACAAAGTCCGCTACAATCAAAAAGTAGCCCGCAAATTTCATATTGCAAATCACATTGAGTTCATATTCCGCCCGCTGGCGAACCTCTTCGGTAATTTCCGTGTAACGTTGGGCAAGTCCTTTGTATGTTTGCTCTCGAAGGTATTCGTCGAGGTCTTTGGCTTTGGACTCGGGTGGAATTTTAAATTCTGGCATATAAATTTTCGTTTCAAGCGATAAATCGCATTCTTCTGCAATCACCAAAGTATTTTCAATCGCATCGGGAAAATCTTTGAACAGCTCGACCATCTCTTCGGTAGTTTTGTAATAGAGTTGGTCAGAACGATAACGCAAGTCGGTAATATCAATATTTTGTGCTCCGTTGCTTGCCGATTTGATATTCAGATAGACATTGTGGGCAAGGGAATGCTCTTTTTTGATATAATGGACATCGTTGGTAGCAACAAGTTTAATATCGAACTCTTTGGCGATTTTGGGCGCCCAATTGAGTATTGCTTCGTCTTCGGGCAAGCCGTGGTTTTGTATTTCGATGTAGAAATCGGAACCGAAGAGCTCTTTGTACCAAAGAGCCTCTTNCCTCGCCTTTTCAATATCTCCATTNACGATATGAGCATTCAACACGCCGTTCAAACATCCTGAACAAGCAATTATCCCCTTGTGATATTTTTGAAGCAATTCCTTATCGATTCTTGGCTTGTAGTAATATCCTTCGAGATGTGCAAGNGTAGTCAGTTTGATAAGATTCTTGTATCCTTCAATATTTTTTGCAAGAAGAAGAAGATGGTAGTAGTTCTTCTTTTTCGTTTTGCCAGCGGTTTTATCGAAACGGCTACCTGTTGCCATATAGGCTTCGAAGCCGATAATTGGCTTTAAACCAGCCTTTTTGGCTTTATTGTAAAATTCCATAGCCCCGAACATAACCCCGTGGTCGGTCAAAGCGACCGCTTTGTGNCCCGCTTTAACNGCAGCCTCGATTAAATCATCCACAGTTGCCGCTGCATCGAGCATTGAATAATGTGTATGATTATGTAGATGTACAAAATCCATAACTTCAATCAAAACTGAATAAATCCAACAAAATTAAAAAATCTTTTCAGTTTTTTATGGTTCAACTTTAAAAAAAGGGAAAGATTTGCTAAGTAGAAATAAATCAGCGAGATACAGAATTGTGTCGACTTGATAGAAACATCGGATGTTTCAAAAACATCCGATGTCTTAATAAGTTCAATAATGTAATGCAAAATCAACAGCCGCAAAAGTTCCTGCTGGGTTTTGTCGATTGATTTACTTTTGCGGCTTAAAGGTAAATAAAATCATTCACCATAAACATAGACTGTGTAGGTGGCGACGATTCCCAAGATGCTGCTTGCGTGGAAGTCTACGTGGTGGATTTTGGTTATGCCGGCGCTCTTGCAAGCAGTTTCTATACTTGCATCACCAGTTGCAACAAGCCCGAGGATGGACGTTGCAGAGGCTTTCCCCATTTTAATAGAAGAGGTGTTCGATGTTGCAGTTATTGGGGCTTTTACATCAGTGTAGAGGACACCCATTACAGGCGCGATAACAAAAGCACCACAGCTTGTTAACAATGTGGCGGAAAGGATAATTGTTGCAATTAGAAGCTTAATTTTCTTCATAATACCTCCAAGTTATTAATTTATAACAAAACCCAGCAGGAAAANCAAAATTAATAAAAATTTTAAACNAAAAAAATGAGGAATTNGATNAATAAATCAAACCCCTTTTTCCAATAAAAAGCCGAGACACAGGCCAAATATTTCTACTGCACTGCTTTTTACGAACACCAATAGGTAGCCTTTTTCCCGCCGCTCCACATAGAGCTCAACTCCATTTTCGTAGCACTTGTACGAGACAATCTTGTTGAGTGCGACATTGATTTGCTTGCTGCCCTCCACTGGAACGAAAAGCAATCGTTGGTTGGTCAAAACGAGCACCCCGCGTGCAATTTCGACATACATTTGGTCTTTGACCAAATGCCCNCGATGGGAACCGACACGATAAGTAACCCCTTTCGCAATTCGAATGCTTACCCCCTGCGAGCCTCCGCTGTAGCCAAGAGTCACAGTCTTCCATTCCTTCAAGATGCAGGCGGCAGCGAAATG
>RCNO01000073.1 GCA_003731685.1 Bacteroidetes/Chlorobi group bacterium MS-B_bin-24 | reverse complement strand
ATATATTTAAGACAGGAGAACTTGGTCCTGATTCAACTGTTTCCAAAATGGAAACAGTTCAAATGGAAGGAAATAGAAGGATAAAAAGGCTTCTGACCTATTTTAATCTCGATGTAATTATTGCTGTTGGCTACAGGGTAAACTCATACAGAGCAACTCAATTCCGAATCTGGGCTACAAAAGTTTTAAAAAATTATCTTGTGCAGGGCTATGCAATAAATGAAAAAAGATTATTAGAACAAACGCAAAAAATTAAAGAACTCCAAAACACTATTAATTTTATTCAACAAAAATCTAAACTTCCGGAATTAAAAGGGCAGGCAGAAGAACTTTTATCTTTAATTAGTCAGTATGCTAACTCTTTTACACTTCTTTACCAATATGATGAAGATATAATTTCAACTTATAAAACAAAGAAATCAAAATTCATTTTAAAATATGAAGAATGCAAAAATTTGATAGAGACACTAAAACAGAAACTTATTGAGAAAAACGAGGCAAGCGATTTGTTCGGGCGGGAAGTGGATAATAAATTTAGAGCAATTATAGGAACAATCTATCAGACATTTGATAAAAAGGAACTTTACCCAACGATTGGAGATAAATCCGCAAACTTGCTTTATTTGACAATCAAAGACCATCCGTTTGTTGATGGAAATAAAAGAATTGCATCATTTCTTTTTGTTTATTTTTTAGAGAAAAACAATTATTTATTCAAAAAAAGTGGGGAGCGAAAAATTACTGATACATCATTAGTTGCCTTATCTTTGCTTATTGCCACAAGTAAGCCAGAGGAAAAGGATATTATAATAAATTTAATTACAAATTTTCTGAGAGATTAAATAAATATGTTAGGTGATGATTGCTCAAGACAACCCATCCAAGAGGCTTAATTAAAAAATTTACAAGGTTTGGTTTTTGCAGGGGCAATTCCTAAATTGCTCCCTACGAAACAATGATGTGCACTGGCAATAACAACGTGGGGGCGACAGGCTGGTCGCCCCTACAAATATTTTCAGACATCGGATGTTTCGCAAACATCCGATGTCTTTCTGTAATGAATCTCGTTTGGGTCAGGAAATCAGGTTTTCGGTTTAAATACCAAATAATTTAATATTTTGCAGTGGCAATTCATAACTTGCCCCCTACGAAACAATGATGTGCACAGGCAATAACACCGTAGGGGCGACCGGCCTGTCGCCCCTACAAGACGAAGGTGTGAACCAATAACACCGTGGGGGCGAAAAATTTTCCGCCCCTACAACCAATCGCCAACAAAACGATTATATTTTATATTTTTGATAATTATGATTATGGATACAATATGAAATACAATCCTGATATTCACCACCGCCGTTCAATCCGGTTAAAACATTACGATTATTCCCAACCCGGTGCATATTTTGTGACCATTTGCACGCATAATCGGGAATGTCTATTTGGGGAAATTGTAAACGGTGCACTGGTACTAAATGATGCAGGCAAGATGGTTGAAAAATGGTGGTATGAATTAAATACCAAATTTCTAAATATTGAAACAGATGCACATATTATAATGCCAAATCATTTCCATGGTATTATCATCATCGTAGGGGCAGACCTATGTGTCTGCCCAGAAAATGCAGACCTGCGTGTCTGCCCAGAAAATGCAGACCTATGTGTCTGCCCTAATATAAACAATAATGATAATTACAGGGGCGAACACATACATCAGGGCGAACACATAGGTCAGGGCGAACACATAGGTTCGCCCCTACATAAAATTGTGCAATGGTTTAAAACAATGACAACAAACGATTATATCAAAAATGTCAGAACCAATAATTGGAAACCGTTTAATAAAAAATTATGGCAACGCAATTATTACGAACACATCATCCGAAATGAAATCGAATTGAACAAAATCCGGGAATATATCCTGTACAACCCATTGAATTGGGAAACAGACGAATATTATGGAATTTGACAAAAAATGAACGAATCATCGTAACCGTNGGGGCGACAGGCNGGNCGCCCCCTACAANACTTTCTTTGAGAAATNACCAAAAAAAAATTACCTAACTTCTTTTTCGTTTATATTTTTTTCTTTTAGGTGAAACTAAATTTTAAATAGATGAGGGTTTCGTTTTACAATATAGGGTGTAAAGTAAATTTTGCTGAACTATCGCAAATTCAGAAGCAATTTGAGCAGCTCGGAGCCGAAATTGTCGATTTTGGCGAACCTTGCGATACCGTGATTATTAACACTTGCACCGTTACCAGCCGTGCCGATGCCGACTGCCGGAAAATCATCCGTCGGGCATTGCGAATCAACCCAAACGCCTTTATTGCCGTTACCGGATGTTATGCACAAGTTCGACCCGACGAAATTGCCAAAATCTCTGGTGTCGATGCTATTTTTGGCACAAAGTATAAATTCGACATCCCAATTCTAATCGATAAATACGAAAAACTCCCCCAACCAAAAATCTTTATTTCGGAGACCGATGGAAATCTTCCATATCACTCTGCCGTTAGCGTCGATAATGAAAGCCGAACCCGAGTCGTGCTTAAAATTCAAGATGGATGCGATTATTCCTGCACTTATTGCATTATTCCGCTTGCCCGAGGCAAAAGCCGAAGTATGCCGTTCGATGCTTTGCAAAAGAAAATAGCAGAACTCAACGAAACTGAATACGAAGAAGTTGTGCTTTCTGGAATAAACCTTGGCGAATATCTTGACCCGACGGGGAAAAAATTTGTAGATGTCGTCCGATTTATCGAAGAATTTCAACCTCGCCAAAGATATCGCATTTCTTCGATTGAACCAAACAAACTTACATCGGAAATCATCGATATAATCAGTCGGTCAAATGTTTTCTGCCCCCATTTTCATATTCCTTTGCAAAGCGGTTCACAAGACATTTTGAAATTGATGCGAAGGAGATACAATAAGGAACTTTACAGGGAGCGAATACTCGAAATCAAGGAAAAAATACCACACGCAGGAATAGGCGTCGACGTAATAACCGGTTTCCCCGGCGAAAGCGACGAACATTTCGAGGAGACATACGAATTTATCGCCAGTTTGCCCGTTACCTATTTACACGTTTTTACTTATTCAGAAAGAAGCAACACAATTGCAAGCAATCTGCCGGGCAAAGTTCCATTCGAGGTCAAGAAGAGAAGGACTAATATTTTGAGAAAACTTTCGGACTTAAAACGACGCCAATTCTATGAGTCCCAAATCGGTCAAATCCGACAAGTCATTCCCGAAGAATACATACCCGAAACCAAAAGATGGCGAGGTTGGACGGAAAACTATGTGAATTGCCAATTTGAATCAAATTCAGATACTTTACCGAAACGCATCCCAATCCAAATTTTTAATGTTTCGAGCGACTATTGCTTGGGAAAGTTAGCATAAAATTGCTTGAAGTTGTTTCTTGAAAAAGCAAAAGGTTATTGTTTAATATAAACAACGATTAAATTAACTTTAAAATAATCTCAATTTGCTCTTTTGTAAGGGCGAATAATTATTCGCCCCTACTTTTTGCTTTCAATATGCAATATTCAAAATTTCGTATAGGTCGTTAAAGTCCAGATTTTTTATGTTCCCAATGTTCCGAATTGTATTTGCTTGGAGGATAATTTCAATTATCTTGGGGATTTCGTCTTTCGAAATGTTTAAATCGCGCAAAGAAACAGGGGCTCCCCACGAACGATATTTCTCCTTCAAAGCTTGGACAGCAGATTCGACATTGTTTTTTCCAAATATGTTCTTTGCCCAGCGGAGGAATTGTGGTTCGTTGAGTGGATGAATGTATTTAATCCAAGCAGGGAAAACGACAGCCAAACCCGCTCCGTGTGCAATTTCGGGATGGAGAGCACTAATCCCGTGTTCGATTGTATGGCAAGCCCAATCGCCGCCATAAAGCCCCGCACCCGAAAAGCCATTCAGAGCCAAAACTGCCGACCAAGCCAAAGTTGCCCGTGCAGAATAATCGCTGGGGTTGTCTTTCAGCTTATCAACACTGTTGAAAATGTTGTGTATCAAGGTTTCATCGAGGGAAAGGGTAGGTTCTTCGCCTTTACCTTGGAAATAGAACTCCATAATGTGCGAAAGCGCATCGATTGCCCCGTAAACTGTCTGTTCCCAAGGCAAAGTGACTTGCACAGATGGGTCGATGATGGAAACTTTTGGATAAAGTGCAGCGCCTTCGATATTCCATTTCTTATTTTCCGTCTCGTTAGTCAAAACTGCGAATGGGTCCATCTCGGAGCAAGTAGCCGAAATGGTTAAAACAGTGAAAACAGGAAGTGCCTTTTCGATTTTCACTTTTCTTTCGAAAGCGTCCCAAAGATTATCGAGGAAAAAGCCAGCAGCAATCGATTTTGCTTCGTCGATAACCGAGCCACCACCAACCGCCAGTATCCCTTCGAGTTTGTTCTGCCGAACAATTTCAATCCCTTCGTTTGCGTGNGATAATACAGGATTCGGTCGAACNCCCCAATGCTCAATCCATTCTATTGCGTTGGATTTTAAAGAGTCTACAACTTGCTGATAAACGCCGTTTCGTTTGATTGAGCCACCACCAGCCAAAAGTAAGACCCGCTTTATACCATATCGTGCAATTTCACTGCCAATGCGTGAAATAGTATCTTTGCCGAAAATGACCTTTGTTGGATTATAGAAAACAAAGTTTTGCATTCTAACCCTCCGAAATTTTCAATAATCTTTTTGTCGCATTCTCTAATGCTTCTTTGTATTTTTCGATTAAATCGTCTTGGACAATTTCAGATTTTTCGTCAAGTATCTCCAAACCCTCTTCGGTAATTTTACATAAATAGAGCCGAAGAACGACTTTACCATTTTCGAAAAACAGNTCCCCAGTTATATAATACTCAATTTCGAAATCCAAAAGTGCTTTGACTTCCTCGGGCGTTGGCTTGTTGAAATTTTCAGGTTCGTAAAGATTGAAATAGGCATAAATTGAATCGCGGGTGGCATTGTCCAAAACAACATAATCGGAAGATTGCCGAGCAATCTCGAAAATTGTTTCTATCGCAAAAAAAGAACTTACTTGCTTTTCGTGGAAAATTGTCCATTTCCGTGTCGAATCACCCTCGATGTAATTAATGCTACCAATTGCAAGTGTGGGAGCAGGTTTAACTTTAAAAGAACCTTCGAGATTTTGATACACATCGGGCTTGGCAATAAGTTCAGCAAATGCTCTTTGGCAAGCGGCAAGCAGTGCTGGGTCGAGCAAAGGCGAATTCTTCTCCTTTTGGTAATATCGAATTGTACTATACCCCTTGCTTGTATGAACTGAACTATCGGAAAAGTTGAAACTTGCGAAATCGATTCGCAAAAGATTAGCAAAACGATTGATTTTAATAATCAAAGCTTGCGAAGCAGACAGCTCTTTTCCAATGGCATATGCCGTCGGCGGAATTTTTCGCTCCTGCAAAGCCTTTGCCACCGAATCTCTTATGTCCAAAGGGATAATCTGATACCTACCTGCCAACCGAGCTGCAAGATTCATCGCAGCTTCGACCTTTATGTAATTTAAGCCCTCGAGATTCTTTCCGAAATGTATCTCCGTGATGAGAATCCTTTCAAAGTTTGTATCGTTCTGACCATAAACAAAAATAAAATTCAAAAGAAATATTGCGAGTATACAAAATCTTTTCGCCATTGCTTAAAGCTTTCCAATAGACTTTATATAACCCATAAAATCATCCCCAGAAAGGCAGTTGACAACATCTTTGGGTTCCAGCCAGCCTTTGCGTGCAAATTTTACACCATAGAAAACATCGACAAGGCTATTGTAATCGTGTGAATCAGGATTGATTGAAATTTTTACCCCTTTTTCTTTC
>RCNO01000072.1 GCA_003731685.1 Bacteroidetes/Chlorobi group bacterium MS-B_bin-24 | reverse complement strand
AACTGCTCAACTTTTTTAGTTAATTCTTTCATCCCTGCAACCTATTATTTTTGTTAAAATTGCAAAAAATTAATTTTTTTAAATGCATAATTCGGGTTAAACAAATATATCATCACACTCAACAAAACATCTCGCCATAGAATGTAATACAAGGATTGAACATATTGGAACAGGGAGCGAATACACTGATTTGCCATTACAAGAATTTGTAAATTTTTCAGACATTGGAGGTTTCGCAAACATCCGATGTCTTTTTGTAGTGAATTTCGCTATGAATACGAACGAAAGTTTTCGGTCAACCCGCCAAAAAATGTAGGGGCGAATATTTATTCGCCCCTACAAGAAAACACAATTCCCAATCATTTCATCACCATCACCATCGTAGGGGCAGACCTATGTGTCTGCCCCGAAAATGCTCCTAAAATTTTTATGGCATAAATTTTGCAAATGCTTATTCTTATGGATTTTAGATGAAATGTAGTTTGAATTTGCATAATATTAGCCATTTTTGAAGCAATGGAAAGCGACAATAATCTTCATCTTAATGTTCTGCTTTTTTCCAAGCAAGACTTTGGGCGTAAAGAAGAATCAATTTTTTCCCTTTTAAAGCAAACTGCCTTCAAGGATGGCTGGTGTTCGATTTCAATTTTCACACAAGATGAAAATGAAATTTTATTTCTGCAAAAAATCAGCGATTATCTTACGGAAAGTAAAAATTCTCTTCGGATTTTTGATTCTTGCGACACAAATACAATTTTGTCGATAGTCGAAAGTTCAAATTCAGAATTTTTTGCTGTTTGCAATACGGATTGTAGTTTAAGACCTGACGCATTGGCAATGTTGTATTACTTTCTTTTGAACAACAGCAATTTCGATGGTGCATATTCCGATTTTTTGTTTGCAAGAAATGATGCCGAAGTTTTCGAGAGCACCGAAAGTTTGGTTGCGACAAATTTCCCGCAATATATTCAAAACTTTTCGCACTCTTTTGAACTTTTTCCTTCTTTGGTTCTTGTTAAACGAGATGTTGTTTTGGCATACATTTCGAAATCAATTGGGCAGGAAGAATTCAACTTTTTGAATTTTTTTGACTTTCTTTCATCTTCACACTTCAACGTTGTTAAGTTGAATAGTATTTTGGGCTTAAAATATATCCCAGAATTATATCTTTCGCGAGTGAGCAAGGAAAATCTCTCGGATAGTTTCTTTAAAAATGCAATTGAAAAAAGATTTGGAAAAGAGAAAATAAGTTTAATAACTAAAAATGCTTTGTACAATCTTCCATATCATTTTGAAAATCCAAACAATGATATTTTCTCGTTGGTGGTAATCAGACGAAAAGGAGCTTCGGATGAAGATTATGAGCGAACACTTTATTCTATTTCATTTCAAGATTTATTTGATTTTGAAATTATTTCGAACAAAGGATTTTTGGACGAGTTCGAGGAAGTGGTTTTTCGGAACTTTGCTTTTAAAATTGCTTTGGGAAAATATATTTGCTTCATCTATGCTGGCGATGAGATTTCGCCCGATTGTTTTCGCTCGGGTCTATCGTTTTTCAAAGAACGTGAGCAGGACAAATTTTTGTATTCTGACTACATTTTAAAAAATGAACAACGAGTTGTAACATCTTTAGATTTCAGTTTCGATAAGCTAAAGAAATTTGGTTTTATACCCTGTTATTGTTTCTTTCCGAGAAGAATTCTTATCGAAAATGGGGATTTTGATGAATCTTTTCCTGTTGGTTATTCACTTTGGGAATATTTTCTGCGACTTGGTAAAAATGGAATCTTTGGTGTTCACAATTCTGAACCTTGCGTTATTTCGAAAACTAACGATTACTGGAAGATAGAAACTCAGAATATACGAATGGATTCATTTTATAAAGCGAAGATAATTGAGAAACACAAAGACTTGTTCACCGATATGCAATTACAATGGGCAAATTCTGTAATTTTGAATCAGAACTTGTTCGAAGATTCGAAGGTTCCGTTTGGAATCATTCCAAACAATAGATTGTTGACAAAAATTTTGATAAATAAACAAGAGGAGGTCGGAAAGGATATGAAAAAGGTATTGTTTGTAATGTATGGATGGAAAGAAACAGGGGGAGGAACGACATTCCCCAGAACTTTGGCTTTGGAACTTGCGAAGAGGGGGTGGGATGTTTCGGTCTTTTTTGCTTCGTTGCGGTACGATAGTAGTATGCCCCCGTATTCAATGGAGGAGTTTGTTGAGGATGGTGTTAAGTTATTTGGTTTGTATAATCGACCAGCGGCGTTCAAAGACCCACTTAATCCCGAGCGGGAAATTTCGGACAAAATGGTTGAAAATGCATTCCGCAAAGTTTTAGAAAAAGTAGAACCCGATGTTGTGTATTTTCACAACCTGCATGGGCTTACGCTTTCACTTCCCGAAATTGCAAAAAGTTATAATTTGCCGACAATGTTTAACTTGTACAATTACTATTTACTCGATCCCGATTTATATATGATAAATTCTGATTTGCAACGTTGGAGAACCGTTGATTTTTTCGAAAACTCAGAACATGCAAGAAAATTCCCCGAAAAGAAGGAACTTTTTAACAAAAGATTACAATATTCGAAGAAGTTAATAAATGAATACATCGACTTGGTATTGGCTGTATCACGACGCCAGAAGCAAATTGTTAAAGAATTTTCGGGAAATAAAGACAAAATAATAGTTGTTCACCAAATAAATCCAACGGTTGATAATCTTTGGTCGAATCCTGAGTTACAAAAGGAAGCACAAAGGAAAATTTCGGGTCGAATTCGTTTTGGGTATTTGGGCGGATTGTATCCAACGAAGGGTGTTCACAATTTTGTTTTGGCGGCACAATATTTCTTGCCTTCAGATGCCGAATTTTACGTCTATGGATTCAGCGGTCCAACTTATTTTCAGCAACTGCAAGCCCTCGATAAGAAAAAGAATGTTCGCTTTTATGGAGAATATTCGCATAATGAGCTTCCCCGAATTGCCAAGGAAATCGATTGCGCTGTAATTCCACCGATTTACGAAGACCCTGCGCCTTTTGTTTTAACCGAAGCAAATTCTATGCGGTTGCCAATCATTGGCTCGGAAATTGGCGGAGTTCCTGACTTTGTTGTCGATGGGGTCAACGGCTTCCTTTTCGACCCAGACGATATTGACTCGCTTGTAAGTGCGATTAGATACTGCACACTGAATCCTGAAATTGTTGAGCAGATGCGAAAGAACTTGAAACAATACTATTCGTTTAGCGAACACATAGCACATTTGGAGAAGATTTTGAATGCTCTGATAAATAGGACATTGGTGAATCCAAAAGATTATGAATTAATTGTAACCAGTCGGTTATCGGCAAGTCCCAAGCTTTCCACAGTTAAATTCACAAAGCCCAAGATTTTGCCAAATGAAGTTCAGGATGCTTTCGAAGGTCTCGGTTACGAAATAATCCATTTTGCAATGGAAGATGAAACTTCGTATTCTTTTACCTATAATGTTACTTTTAAAGTTCCCAAACAGCTAACAATCGAGGAATTTTTTATTGAAACCGAAAAGGATGAATTTCAAAGGACTGAAAAACTGGCTTCTGAGCCTCAACCTGTCGAGGAAGAGAAAGCCACGCTCCCCGAAGAATTTTCTTTTCTGTCAAGTCTTGTCGAAAGTCAAAACTTTGCAAAGAAACTCCAAGAGCAAACTCAATCAAAAGTCTCGCAGTCGGTCGAAAATTATGAAGAAAAAGTCTTCGATTTAAGCGACTTGGAGCAGCTCTTGTCGCCCGCAAGCGGAAAAGTTGCTGCAGAGCAAGAAACGAGGGTGATTCCCGAAACTTTAACCTTTCAGACGGAAGTTAGTCAGGAATCTGAACCCGAGTTGAACGTTGTGTGGGAAGGTTCTCAGTTCGTGTATCATTCTCTTGCTTTAATAAACCGAGAGCATTGTTCAAATTTGATTGACACTGGATTGGTCGAAGTTACAATTGTTCCATACGAAACAGAACAATTTTTGCCACAGGGCAATCCAAAGTATGAAAAACTTGCGAAGTATGATATTAGGTTTAAGGAGGAGCCCTCGGAAAAGGTAAAGAAATTGCCGTATTTGTGGATTCGGCACCAATGGCCTCCAAAATCTGAACCACCGCGTGGAGCGAAATGGGTGATTATGCAGCCTTGGGAGTTTTCGACTTTGCCGCGGCGCTTCGTAGAATTTTTCCAATATGCAGATGAACTTTGGGTTCCTTCGAATTACACCCGACAAGCGTTTTTGAATAGTAGCTTGCCGTTCAATAAAGTTCAAGTCGTTCCAAATGGAATTGACCCAACACTTTTTCAACCAAATGGTAAAAAGTATCCTTTGCCTACAAACAAAAAGTTGAAATTCTTGTTTGTTGGGGGAACAACTTACAGAAAAGGATTCGATATCTTGTTGGAAAGCTTTGTTAGTGCATTTACTTCACGGGATGACGTTGTTCTTGTTGTGAAAGATATGGGAACCGAATCGGTTTATCGTGGAAAAACTTCCGAGCAGTTGATTGAGAAAATCCGAAACACCCCCGATACACCTGAGATTATCTATTACAAAAATTACTTTACAGAAGAAGAAATGGCGAGTTTATATCGGGCTTGCGATGTGTTTGTTTCACCGTATCGAGGCGAGGGATTTTCGCTACCAACATTGGAGGCAATGGCTTGTGGCTTGCCTGTTATTGTAACCGAAGGTGGAGCCACCGAAGATTTCGTCCTCGATGAATTTGCTTGGAAAATTCCATCCTATAAGATTTCTATTGGGAATTTTATTGATAACGACCCGCTTGTAAGCGAAGCTTTTCTGCTTGAGCCCGACGGCGATTACTTGACTAATTTGTTGAAGTCGATTTATCAAAATCCTGCCGATATTACTGTTCGTGGGATTTTGGCTTCGAGTTATGCCCGAAAATACTGGACTTGGAAGCGTTCCACATTGAAACTACTCTCTCGTATTGATTATCTTTACGGCAAAGACCTTTCCAAAAGAGCGAAGGACAAATTAGTCGATATTGTTGATGTTCAGATTAAACTTGGCGAAGCAGAACGATTCTTCGACAACGGAGAATTGGACAAAGCTTTGGAAATTTACATTGAGATGTCTAACCAAATTGACTCTCTTTCGGTTAAATACCAAATCTTTTACTTTTTAAGACTTGCAATAATACATATTTTGAAATCTGAATTTTCGGAGGCTGCTCAATTACTCGAAGCTGTCGAAAGACTTGAGCCAAACAATATCGATGTGTTGTACTTAAAGTCGAAAATGCTGTATTTGCAAGGGAATTTGGTCGAGGCATTAGAAAAGTACACCGATTTGGTTTCGCAATGGAATGCAAGGCGTTTTGAATCGGTTTTAGGCAACTCGCTTGATGTGATTTTGGTCGATATGGCAAATATTATGTTCGATATGGGAGACATCGAGAACTCCTCGCAATTGTTTACAGAAGCCTTAAAATTGAATGATAGGAATGTATCGGCTTATCTTGGCTCGGCAAAATGTTTTATAAAGGTCAAAGATTACGAAGAAGCCCGTAGAATGCTCGACTGGGTGCTGAAATTAGAACCTGAAAACCAAGAAGCAAACCAAATGATGGAGGAGATTGGCACCGCAAAAGCTCTGTGAACAATTGGATGGTTAAATTTGGTAATTACTTAATACAATCCACTTTTAATTGAACTTTAAAATTTATCTTGATTTGCTCTATTGTTGGGGTAATTTATGAATTGTACCTAAAAAATATACAATCATACCCAACGAAACAAATCGGCTTAGGATGTAGCATTAATGTCTGACGTATAAAAACGGGGAGCGAACACACAGGTTCGATCCTGCAAAAATTTGTAATTTTTCAGACATCGGATGTTTCACAAACATCCGATGTCTTTTTGTAATGAATTCCGTGTGGGTCAAAAAATCGGTTTTTCAATTAAAAAATCAAATAAATTAATCCCGAAATATGCAATAAAGAAATTTAATTTTTCGTAATTTTAACAAAAATAATAGGTTGCAGGGATGAAAGAATTAACTAAAAAAGTTGAGCAGTTAGA
>RCNO01000071.1 GCA_003731685.1 Bacteroidetes/Chlorobi group bacterium MS-B_bin-24 | reverse complement strand
AAACAGGAGGAGGGCGGGCAAGCAGAACGCAACCATCGAGCGCACGCTTCTTTCGGGAACATCTATTTCGGAGTTTGATTTCTGAATATACTCTCTCTCTCCAGTCAGGCAAAGAGAATTAAATACAAAAGGAACTTCGGACAACGGAACTATCCCCCGCATAGCAAGATTAGAAAATACTTTACGGCACCATTGCCAAAACATTTTCAAAATCTGCTAAAGTTCAAATTGCAACATACAAAAAAAATTCAAATTTCCAAATTTTTTGATTTTATTTTTTCATTTATCTGATTACAGCAATCGAGCTATTACAAATTGTTTAGAATGCAATTGCCAATTAGGATTGGCACTTCCAACGTGTTTTCCAATAGTTTAACGATTTGGTATCGTTAATCCTTGTGAATCTTATAAATGGCAATCTATAAAAATTAATGAACTTCAAAAATTGCTCAATTCATTTTATAAGGAAATTCATCGGGCATTTGTTTTTCTTTATCTTCTATTAACAACAATAAAATTTCCTTTACTTTTCGTAATTTTGAATTTTTAAATTTATCTTTTATGAAGGCAATTGTTCCCGTTGCGGGGATAGGTAGTAGGCTGCGACCTCATACATACTTTTTGCCAAAGGTTTTGTTGAATGTTGCAGGTAAGCCGATTTTGATGCACATTTTGGATTCGCTTGTCGCCTTGAATCTAAACGAGATAATCATCGTTACGGGGCATTTGGGCGACGAGGTGGAAAAGTTTGTTCGCAAGACCTACGATTTCCCCATCCGATTTGTCTCGCAAACGGAACCGCTTGGCTTGGGTCATGCGATTTGGTGCGGCTCGGAGCATTTCGCGGGCGAGCCTCTGCTCATTGTTCTGGGCGACACAATTTTCGATGCAGACCTCAATAGCATCGTTCAAAAAGATGCGTCTGTGCTCGGGGTCAAAGAAGTGTCGAACCCATCGAGGTTTGGGGTTGTGGTGACTAATTCGGAAGGAAGGATAACCCGCTTGGTCGAAAAACCCGAGAAGTTTGTTTCGAACCTTGCCATTGTTGGGATTTATTTTATACGAAATTCCGATTTGCTTGCCGAGTGTTTAAATGAACTTTTGCAAAAGGACATAAAAACAAAGGGCGAGTTTCAACTTACCGATGCGTTGCAAATGATGATTGAAAAAGGTGAAAAGTTCGTGACCGTTCCTGTCGAGGGGTGGTATGATTGCGGCAAGCCCGAAACTTTGTTGGAAACAAATCGCTTTCTGCTTTCGAAAAAACCATATAATAAGACTATATCCGATTGCGTTGTTTTGCCCCCGGTTTATATAGATGACAATGCGTTTGTTAGCCGCTCGGTGATTGGACCTTATGCGACGATAGCCACGGGCTCTGTTGTAATCGACAGCGTCGTAAGGAATTCGATAATAAGCGATGGTGCAAGAGTCGAATCGTATCTGCTCGAAAATTCAATCATTGGCAATAGTGCAGTTGTTCGTGGCTCTTTTTTCCAAATGAATGTTGGAAACTCCAGTGAAATCAACAGTGTTTAGTTGTTAAAAATATTAAAAGGAATACAAAATGGAAAAGCGAAGGACCTATTTATTCACATCGGAATCGGTAGGCGAGGGGCACCCCGATAAAATTTGTGACCAAGTTTCCGACGCTGTGTTGGATGCAATGCTCGCCGATGACCCCGAAAGCCGTGTTGCTTGCGAATGTTTCGCTACTACAGGCTTGATTATCGTTGGTGGCGAGATAACAACGAAAACCTATGTCGACCTCCAGCAGCTGGTTCGAGGTGTCATTCGCGAGATTGGATACGACAAGGATGGATATCGGTTCGATGCCAATTCTTGCGCCGTCATCAATGTGATTAATCACCAATCGGAAGATATTGCCATTGGTGTCGATACTGGCGGGGCTGGCGACCAAGGGATGATGTTTGGCTATGCAATAAGAGAGACTCCCGAGCTTATGCCTGCAACGATTATGTATGCACATAAATTAGTCAAAAGGCTTTCGGATATTCGCAAAAAGGAGCCACATCTTATGCCGTATTTGCGGCCCGATGCCAAGTCGCAAGTAACTATTGAATACTCCGACTCAGGGGAAATACTTCGTGTTGATACAGTGGTAATTTCAACCCAGCACGACCCGGACGTAACCCAGAGCAAAATCAAAGAAGATGTTATTGAATATGTGATAAAAAAAGTTATTCCTAACGAATATTTGGATGAAAGGACTAAATATTACGTGAACCCAACGGGGAAGTTTGTAATCGGCGGACCGCACGGCGATACTGGTTTAACAGGGAGAAAGATTATAGTCGATACCTATGGCGGAAGAGCACCACACGGCGGCGGAGCCTTTTCGGGCAAAGACCCAACGAAGGTGGACCGTTCGGCAGCTTATGCCGCTCGCCATTTGGCAAAAAACATTGTGGCTGCTGGAATTACAGATGAGTGTACTATTCAACTTTCCTATGCCATTGGTATTGCTGACCCAGTTTCGATTCATATCAATACACATAACAAGTCCAAAGTTCCCGAAGAAGTTCTGGAAAAATTTATAAAGGAAAATATAGACTTAACACCCCGCGGAATTATAAAGCGATTCGATTTGCAAAAGCCAATTTATCGTCCAACTGCTGTGTATGGTCACTTCGGACGCGAAGAATTTCCGTGGGAGAAGTTAGACCTTGTAGATATGTTTAAAGCTTTGCTTTAATTTTTTGTTCAAAATTGAGGAAAGAATATGGGAAAATCTAAAACAAAGAAAGTATCGAAGAGCGAAATTGTAATTAATTATCCACCGAAGAAGGCAAAAGGCAAATTCGATGAAGTGCCCGGCAAATATTGTGTTCGGGATTTGTCGCTTGCCGAGGAAGGGCAGAAGTTGATTGATTGGGCAGAGTCGCGAATGCCCGTGCTGATGCACCTTCGTGAGATGTATCGAAAAAGTAAGCCATTCAAAGGTTATAAAATTTCTGGATGTCTTCATGTTACAAAAGAAACCGCAGTGTTGATTCGAACTTTGGTGGAGGCGGGAGCCGAAGTCTCGTGGAGTGGTTGCAATCCACTTTCGACTAATGATGCTGTTGCAGCTGCCCTTGCAAGCCAAGGAATTTCGATTTTCGCTTGGCACGGCAATCTGGAAGATTTTTACTGGTGTATCGAAAGAACAATTGATAAACCACCCCATTTAACGTTGGACGATGGTTGCGATTTGATTAATACTGTGCACGAGAAATACCCCGAAATGGCAAAGAACCATATAATTGGCGGGACGGAAGAGACTACCACAGGAGTCCATCGACTTCGAGCACGTCAGGAAGCTGGACAACTTCTTTACCCCGTATTTGCTGTAAATGATACCGAAACCAAATGGGATTTCGATAATGTTTATGGCACGGGACAATCGACACTTGACGGAATAATGAGAGCAACTTCGGTCTTGATTGCAGGGAAAACAGTTGTGGTCGCTGGCCACGGGCATTGTGGTTCTGGTGTTGCCAAAAGGGCAAAGGGGCTGGGAGCAACAACGATAATCACAGAAGTGAAGCCGACCGCAGCAATCAAAGCCTTGCTCGAAGGACACCAAGTGATGACAATGGACCAAGCAGCCGAAGTTGGCGATATTTTTATAACTGCAACGGGATGCAAGGATGTCATCCGAAAGTGGCATTTCGAGAAGATGAAAGATGGTGCAATTGTATGCAACACAGGGCATTACGATGTGGAAATCAATATCCCTGAACTCGAAGAACTTGCAGTTTCGAAAAGAACAATTCGGGAAAATTGCGAGGAATATACTCTGAAAAATGGGAAAAAGATATATCTGCTTGCCCAAGGCAGGCTGATAAATCTTGCTGCTGCCGAAGGACATCCTTCNGAGGTTATGGATATGAGTTTTGCAAATCAATTTATGGCGCTTTTGCGATTTGTCGAAGCCCACAAGCAAGGCAAACGATTCCCAATCGAAGTTATGGAGATACCCCCCGAGCAGGACGAATTTATAGCAACATTGAAGTTGAAGTCGATGGGAGTAGAAATCGATAAGCTCACCCCCGAGCAAGAGAAATACCTAAAAGATTATCTTGCAGGAACTTAACAAGTTGAGGAATAAAACATTACGAGTAGATTCTAAATGAATTAGCCCACCACTTTGGTGGGCTTTTTGTTTTTCAATTTTTAAGAGAATTACTCAATACAATCCCCAAATATTTGAACTTTAAAAAATTAAAATTATTTGCTCTATTTTAATGGCAATTCTTGAATTGCCCCTACAAAAAAAACGTACTACCATCTTACTCTCCAAAACATATCTGTAGCATTAATACCAAACACATAGGAACAGGGAGCGAAAATACAGGTTCGCTTTTACGCAAATTTGTAAGTTTTTCTGACATCGGATGTTTCGCAAACATCCGATGTCTTTTTGTAATGAATTTCGATTGGGCAACGAACGAAAGTTTTCGGTTAAGCAACCAAATAGTTTAATATTTTGTGGGGCGAATAATTATTCGCCCCTAAATATGTTTTTTTCGACTTGGGGGAAATTATTATTGTGTAAAAAATTTGACACATTATTGTGAAATTTTTTACACACATTTTATCAAAAAAGAAATTTGTAAAAATTTATATTTTTATAAAAATCAATTAGTTATGTAATTTTTGAGCTTTTGATTGGAAACCCAATTTAAAATTTTTTTAATTATGAATTTATTTGGTGGTTTTAAAAAAAATACTAATATACTTGTAAGTTATTGAAAATCAAAGGATAATGCAATTTTCGAGAATGCGGAGAATCTTGTGAAAAATCTGCATTTTGTAACAAAATGTTGTTCTTTGTAAGTGATTATAAATCAATAAATTGGACAAATTTTCTTCGAATGGACGGTTTTGCTTCCAAATTTTTGATATTATATTGCAGTTTCACCTACTTAAAATTTTATCTATATCTGCCAAGTATCATTAATAAAACTCAATCGGTTTTGTGTTCTAATTTAGATATTATATTGTAAACTCTTGGTAGCCAAAATTTTACTTAGTGTCTCCCATTATTATATAAATATCGAAATAGCATTTTTTTTTCTACGTGGATAGATTATATTTACATTTCCCCTTTCCAAATATGTTCAACAAATTAAAGGAGTTCCTATGCAAAAGCGCATTTTGTTCGTTCTGGCATTCTTCGCAATAGCAGTTATTGGTTGTACGAGCTTCGAAGAACAAGTGGAACGCGAAATGAAAAGTTGGATAGGGCATCACACCTCGGAATTGATTAGAGCCTATGGGCTGCCGACGGAAGTTATTGACAAACAAGATGTTGGGAAAATAATTATCTACGTTTATGAAGGGGAATATACAACTCCGGGGTATGCCACTTCCACAACAGAAACGAGCGGCTTTGTTAAAAATCCAACGCGTACAACGAGCACCTATTACGTTCCTCCTCGCACTTATCATTATCAGTTAATTAAAGTATTTTTTACGAACAAAGATGGCATTATTACAAATTACTACTGGGAAGGTCCTTGAAAAAGAACAACGCGCGTTTGTTACTGTAACCAACGAAGCGAAATAATGTATTTGTAATCAAAGACTTACGAGCGACATACCCCTCCGCCTAACAAGAAATCAACAAATTGTTCTTTTGCCGAAAAGATGTGAAGGATAGCGTTGTCATTGAGCTTTTACGCTTTCCTCTCGACAAACGCATTATTCTTGTTAAGGTGGAGGGTTGTTTTTATTGCAAATTTCTTCTAAGAGAATTTAAAAACAACACACTTTACGCCAAGATGAACAAGTTCTATTTGTTCATTTTTTAAAACATAAAAAAGTGGTTTATTTTAAAAAGAACGGAGGTAACAATGAAAACTTTAATTAACTTATTGATTTTGTTGGCAATTGCATTTTCTTCTTTGGTTCCAACTTATTCCCAAAAGAAAAAGAAAGTGGAACCTTGGGAGCTTGAGGTGGTCTATTACAACTGGTGGTATTGCTGGGAAAATGGGTATTATAAAGAAAATTGTATCGAAAAGATGCAGTTGATTATCGAAAACAATTCAAATTCTGTTGTGCGAAAAGTAACTTTTTGGGTAGAGATTCGGAACACCGATGACCAAATTATTTATAAGCGTAAACATAGTGCAATTTTAAACCCGAATTATGCATTAGAGATATCCAAAGGGAAAAAAAATTATCGATATTTTCAACGCAAACAATGCTGATATTAATCTTAATCTTCCCCACGGA
>RCNO01000070.1 GCA_003731685.1 Bacteroidetes/Chlorobi group bacterium MS-B_bin-24 | reverse complement strand
TATTAAATTATTTGGTGGCTTGACCGAAAACTCTCGTTAGTGGCACTATCAGAATTCATTACAAAAAGACATCGGATGTTTGTGAAACATCCGATGTCTGAAAATACCTGTATGGGCGACCAGCCGGTCAGCCCCAACTGTATAATCTGGAAATGATAAATTAAAAATTTACACTTGCTTGGGTGGAACAAATCGAGTATTCACCAATTGCAAAAATGAAATTTCTACGAACAAGCCTGAATTAGCTTCTCAATTGCAACGAGGAAATCCGAAGTAGTTATTTTGTTCATACAATCGAAATGACCTTTCGGGCAGGCGGATTTGCCGTAATGAGTGCATGGTCGGCATTTCACTTCGTTCTTTTCCACAATTTGATACGGAACACGAAATGGCACAAAGCCAAGTTCTGGTACTGTTGAACCGAAAATCTGTATCACTGGGACATTTCTTGCCGAAGCAATATGCACAGCAGAGCTATCGTTGGAAATCACCAAATCGACACCGTCGAGTAGTTCAGCGGTTTCCAAAATGTCAAGTTTTCCGACGAAGTTTTGAATATTCGGGAATTTTTGCGTAAGGAAATTTGCCGTAGGTATATCATCAGTTCCACCAATCAAATAAATTTGGGAATTAAATTTTGCCAGCAAAGTTTCAATCAGCTCCGCAAATTTGGTTTCGGGATATTTTTTGGTGAAATGTTTCGCACCGGGAGCGATGGCTATACGGCTTATACTTTTCAAATTATGAACCCTACTATGCGGTAAATAACCATTACGGTCTTTCGCCGTCCAGAGTTCCAAACCAAGCCCGTCGTCGAATTCCTTCAAAGGCGGATATGTGTTTCGATACAGAATTGGAATTGGTTCAAAATGGTTTGTCCTCGTTTTCAAAAAGACTAATTTGAATTTGTAGAATCTTCGTTTGTGGAAACGATAAATCGCACCATATTTGCCAAGTGTAAAAATCTTGCTTCGAAAATTGTTTTGTAAATCCACAATTACATCATAATACATTTGGTTATACAACGATAATGTTTCTTTTAAGTGTTTCCAAAAGGGCTTGCTTTTGTCGTAACAAATTACTCGATCTATGTAAGGATTGAATTCCAGNANGCTTTTGTATTCTTTCGCAANGAGAAAATCAATTTGTGCATCGGGATGCAATTTCCGAGTGAGGCGAACAACAAATGATGACAAAATTATGTCTCCAATCGAGGACAAGCGAATAATCAAAATTTTCATTTAGAAAATAACTTTTCTTTGAAATAAATTGCTAATTTAGTATTTTAGTTTAATAACNAATGCAAGATGAATCTTATTATTGAACAGAGAAACGAAGTAACGATAATCAAAGTGAACGAGCCTAAAATAGTTAGCGAAAACAGTTCCAAACTGAAAGCCAAATTGCTTATCGAAGCCCAACCCGATATTAAAGCATTATTGATTGACATTTCCAAAGTCGAAACAATCGATAGTTCAGGTTTTGGTGCGTTTTTGCTTGCCGATAGACAACTTCGAGATAAGAATATCCCAACAATTATCGTTGGGGCTAAACCAGAAATTTACAAACTCTTCGAGATTTTGAAACTTGACAGGGTTTTCGGCTTTGCCGATACAATTGAAGAAGTTCTAAACGAATTTTCGTAAATCAAGTTAGNTCGCCATCCCTTTCTGGATAGGGAGGCAAAGGCAAAGCACCGGGTATGCCCATAAGCGGGAAATCTTTACGCAATGGANAAAGGGGTTCTCCGCTCTCGGGGTCGACAAAATCTTCGGGCATATAAAAGCGACGCAAATCGGGATGCCCTTCGAATTTTATCCCGTACATATCGTAAGTCTCTCGTTCATACCAATTCGCACTTTCCCAAACTTCAACCATAGTTGGGCAAACAGGGTTTTCATTATTGGGCAATGGCACTTTAACTCTTAACCTCGCTTTGTATTTGTTTGAATACAAGAAATANACCACCTCGAAACGGTGCTTCTTCTTGTTTAACCAATCAATTGCTGTAATGTCGATAAGCATATCGAAACTTGTTTCGGGATTATCCCTTAACTCGAGCATCAAATCAATTAAATTATCCAGAGGGACAACCAAAGTATACTGATTGCGAAATTCCACAATTTCGTAGTAAGGCGAAATAGCTTTTGCAATGCTCTCTACTGTCTTAATAATTTCTTTCATTTTCACCAACCTAAAAAAGCAATTTAATATTTGAAAAGCAAATAAGAAACATTAAAACAAAATCCATTTTGGCTTGGACTAACTTGAATCGAAAGCTTTTCGGAAACATTAAAATTGAACAAATGGGCATCGACATAAGCATCGAGCATCGATAAAGCATAAACTCCGCAAAGAAGGAATATACTTATGTCTCTATTGTCGCGTGCATTTTCCCTTTTCTGCTTAATAATGTAGAGATTTGGGTCGTTAGGATTCTGCTTCAACAAATCGTCGTATTGTTTGGAGTAATCAAGAAAATCTGAATTATGTTTAAATGTGTAGTAATACATTACGAGTGTACCAGCGAAAAAAAGCGGAGCTTTCCAATACTGATGAACATAAACTTGCCCCCAACCCGGAATNGCAAGTGAACGAAGCATAGCTCCAANTGGGGATTTCCTTGNAACAATCACTGAATCACTTTTCGTGGCATTCGGAATTTTATCAGTAGTATCCACTTCCTTTCCCATTAAATTGGGAGAAAGTAGAGTGAACAACAAAAAAAGCCAAAGAAAAAGGAACCTCATTCAAGCACAGCAATTGCTTCAATTTCGATTAGAACATCCTTCGGAAGACGCCCCACTTGGAACGCAGCTCGTGCAGGGTTTATGTCGCCAAAAAACTCCTCGTAAACCTTGTTCATTTCAGAAAAGTGATTTAAATCTTTCAGAAGAACTGTGGTTTTTACAACATTTTTAAGCGAGGCCCCCAAACTTTCGAGGATGGCTTTAATGTTCAAAATTGCCTGCCGAGTTTGAGTTTGAATATCATCGCCAGCCAAATTCCCGTCGGGAGTTAATGGAATTTGTCCCGAAATAAAAACGAACTTCCCTTGGGCAATAATTGCCTGCGAGTAGGGTCCTATTGGCTTTGGTGCATTATCGGTTTGAACAACTTGCTTCATTTTTTCTCCTTTTATTTATTTACCATAATCTCGGGCAAGTAGAGCAGCCCCGATAAATCCAGAATCTTTTGTAAAAGCAGCCCGAAGAACCTGAACAGATTCGGCAATATGGGGAAGTGCCCTTTGCTTTATTGTTTCGATGGCTGCATTAATGAAGTGGTCGGGAGCCAGCGAAACTCCGCCCCCAATCACCGCACAATTAATGTCCAAAAGGTTCATAGCCGAGGTCAGGCTTATGCCAAGAATGTATCCAACGTAATGCAAAATCTCGATTGCAGCTTCATCGCCCTTTTCCACCGCATCGGAGATAAAGTATGGGTCTGGCTTTGGATAAGTATGCAAAACGCTATCGGGCTTATCTTTAATGTATTTCTTTGCATAAGATGTAATCTGATTTTTC
Source organism: Bacteroidetes/Chlorobi group bacterium MS-B_bin-24 (assembly GCA_003731685.1). Lineage (GTDB taxonomy): Bacteria > Bacteroidota > Ignavibacteria > Kapaibacteriales > UBA2268 > Naka2016. Next base: position 2,749 of record RCNO01000070.1, on the reverse strand, counting down.
CCAAGATATTCTTCGACCACGCCCGTTCTGAATGGTCTTTTTTGGTTCAAAGGCTCAAAGGGATTGTAAATCATATGCCCAAATTCGCCAGCAGCATTATGTTCACCACGAAAGATTTTCCGATTATAAATGATTGAGCCACCCACGCCAGTCCCAAGAGTGATGTATATGAAACTATTGAAATCCTTTCCTGCGCCAAGCGTCATTTCGGCATAGNCAGCAGCATTGGCATCGTTTTCGACTGCAACAGGCAAGGAAAAGACATTAGTGAGGAACTTGCCGAGAGGCACATCCACCCACTCGGGCATATTGGGTGAAATCTTCACAGTACCATCAGCAAACACAACACCCGGAACGCCAACTCCAATTGCTTTAATCTTTGGATATTTACTTTGTAAGTTCATTATCAATCGCTTCAGAGAGGCGAGCATATACTCCAACCCTTTGTTTGCATTTGTCGATTGGGAACGTTGGAAAACCACTTTGCCTTCGCGGTCCAGAATNCCATACTTCAAATTCGANGCNCCNATATCGATTCCCAAGTAAAGGTCTTCGGTGAAAATATCTTCGTGATGTTCAATTTGCTTTTTTCTTTCCGAAAACATAAGTCACCTCTCCTTCTTTAATTAAGCCATACTTTATTCGAGCAATTCTTTCAATTTCGAGAGTGTCGAATTTAAGCAATCTTATTCGATTTTTCAATGAATCCCGAATATGAATTTCACGATAAATTTCAGCCTGCAAATTCTTTTTTTCCTTTTCCAACTTCCACTTTCTCACAAAACCGTAGTCGGAAAATAAAAAGTGATACAGAATTAAAGCCGATATCAAAACCCCTAAAATTAATCGTAAATTCTTTTTAAAAAAATTTAAAATTCTCATTTAACCGAGNATCTACTCAAAAGCTCAACAAAGCGATTAATTTCATCTTCGGTTCTCTTTTCGGTTANAGCAATAAGAAGGCCTTTGTGCATNCCGGAGAACTTGGAAGTATCGATGCCTGCCAGAATCTTTTCCTTCTTGCCCTCGGCAATAATTTTTTCGGGTTCNACGGGAGGGATAACCAAGAATTCTCGGAAGAATGNTTTGTNATTGAGCAACTTATAACCATTGATTTCTTTAATTTTCTCAGCAAGATAATGAGCTTTTTTGAAGCAAATCTCCGCAAGTTCTTTGATGCCAGATTTACCCATAATCGAAAGGTAAACTGTGGCAGCAAGCATCATCAGTCCTTGATTTGTGCAAATATTCGAAGTTGCCCGTTCGCGTTTAATCTGTTGTTCGCGAGTTTGCAAAGTGAGAACGAATGCCCGCTTGCCATCAACATCAAGGGTCATCCCCGAAAGTCTACCGGGAATTTTTCTGATAAGCTCTTGTTTTGTGGCAAATATGCCCAAAAAAGGTCCACCAAAACTCAAAGGAATCCCAAGTGATTGACCTTCTCCAACGACGATATCTGCGTTGTACTCTCCCGGTGGTTTGAGGATACCAAGCGAAATTGGGTCGACAACAACAATCAACATAGCACCGCGGGAATGTGCAATCCGTTCGATAGCCTCGTAATCTTCCAAATTTCCGTAAGCATTGGGTTGTTGGAAAATCACTGCCGTTGTCTTATCGGTAACAATCTGCTCCAAAGCATTGAGGTCGCAAGTGCCATCGGAATCAACAGCAAACAAGAAGTTTAAGTTCTTCCCTGCGGTAATCGTTTTAGTTGTCGAAATATAATTTGGGTTAATTTGACCAGCAAAAACCACTTCGTTTCTGTGGTTGTGAGCGAAAGCCATAAGCACTGCTTCGGCAAGAGCAGAACCTCCATCGAGCATAGAAGCATTTGCAACATCCATAGCGGTTAAGTCGCAAATCATCGACTGAAATTCATACATCGCTTGAAGAGTACCTTGCGAAACTTCCGCTTGATAGGGCGTGTAGGCAGTTTTAAACTCCGAGCGGTCAATCACAAAATTGACTAAAGCTGGGACATAATGGTCGTATGCACCCAATCCCATAAAGGTCGCATATTCGCTCGAATTTAGATTTTGATTTGCATATTCGGTAAATAACTTAACAACCTCGTATTCCGATAACGCTGGAAAAAGCTCAAATTTGTCCAAGAGTCTAATTTCATTCGGAATGGAAGCAATAAGCTCCTCGAAGCTTTTAACCCCTATTTGCCGGAGCATTTCCTCTTGCTCGGCTTTAGTATTAGCTATGTAACTCATATTTACCCAAAATGATTAAAGTAAAGTTGCAAATTATTAACTTTTTAAACGATAACCAAAAGATAAAGGAAGGGAAAATTAATCAAAATATCAAACTTTTACAAGTTCTAACAAAAAAAAGAGGCTATCTCGAATTGGAGATAGCCCCTAATATTCAGGATTAACGAAACTACTTCTACATCATCGAAAAATCTATAAAAGGCTCTTTCAAATCAGCCATTGCATTGACAACGAGTTCTACTAAACCGCCGTAGTAGATACCCGACTTTTCTTTGGCTCCGTAATAATCCAAAATATCACGGATTTGTCCTTTGCAATTTGAGCAAGGAGCACAAACATACTTGGGTACTTCCGGTCCTGACGGTTCATCTTTGAAAGCATCCAAAATTTGCTTAAACTTTTTCCTTCCGCTGATATGTATCCTCCAGTCGAGGAAGTTGTACGGAGTCATAACGGCAAAACCGCTTCCACCGCCACAGCAGTAGTTTTCAACCCCGTGAGGCTCCATTTCTCGGAACTTCGGAGCC
>RCNO01000069.1 GCA_003731685.1 Bacteroidetes/Chlorobi group bacterium MS-B_bin-24 | reverse complement strand
ATTGATTTGTTTGCCGAATCGTCCCAGAAGTCGTATCCAAGCAATTTCCCTTTGTGTGGCTGAACAATCGACAGAATCGAATAGATAGGCGATAAACCACAAATCTTGTACTTGCCCTGCATTTTATCACATATTCGAAAAAACATCGGAATTGCAATAATTAATCTTTTTTTTTATTAAACCTCGCAACTTTGTTCATAAAGGGCTCATTAGTTTTCGTATTCAATAATTTAAGTAGTTAATTTTATTCACTAATTTTCTTCAAAGTATTTTTTAATTTTCTCGTTTAAAAGTTTTTCGAGTTGTTTAAAGGATTGACTTGATTTTGAACTAAAATAATCTTTGAGCAATTTTAAAGTTGTTCCATCTTTAAATAAAACTTTCATTAAACCCTGTTCCCATAGTTTTTCGTTGCTAAGAATTTTTTTCCAATATCTTAATTCTAAATCTTTAACTTCTTGGAAGCTTTTTTTAGGGGAAGAGTCGAAATTTATTTCTGGTAGTTCTGGTAAACTTTCTTTCCATTTTTCCAACCAAGAAAGCAAGCGGTCCCAAAGTTTAGGTTGTTTAAAATAATCTAACAGTTGTTTTCCATAAAATAGGTGGAGTTCCACCCCATAAAAATCTTCAAGTCTTTTTAACTCATTTAGGTAAAAATTTTTGTTTTTCGAAAGTTCAGGGTCGATGAAAAACATAATCCCAACTAGATTTGAACTAAAATTTTTATATAAACTATCAAGTTTCGTTTCAAAATTGGAAATTTGACCACGTTTTTTCGAAGAGTCGTGGTCATCCCTAATTTTTTGTTCAATAAAAAAGTATTTTTTTCCATCAGTAAAAAACTGATCCAACAATAAGTTATCCCTAGTAGTACTTGAAAAATTCTTGTTCAAAGTCTTGTAACCTAATTTTTTAAATATTTCTTCTAATATTTCTTCGAGAGCATCCCCCATTCGAATTTCATGTGATTGAAGTAAATATTGAAGTAATTTAGCACGAGGTTTTGTTGGTCTGAACAAACCAATAAAACGTTCTGGATTGTTTGCTAAAGATTTCAATACCTCTTTTTTCTCGTTTAACAAAATATGTTTGTTTAAGATTGCGCTAAATTTTTTATAATTCATTTGGGCTTTTAAAATTTAAATAACTATTTAAATGTTTATCTTTCTCAATAAGTTTATCATTCAATCTTAAAGGTTGTTTAAATCTTTTTTCCATACCTTTAACGTAAATTTTGTTAATTTCTATCATAACAAAGTTTCTATTAAGGGCTTTTGCAACATAACCTGTGGTTCCAGTTCCGGCAACCGGGTCCAAAACATTATCTCCTTCGTTTGAAGAAGTCAAAATAACTCTTTTAAGTAGTTCAATTGGCTTTTGTGTTGAATGTAATTTTTTCCCTTCTTCGGTCTTAATTCTTTCTTCTCCAAGGCAAAGAGGCAAAACCCAGACGTTGGCTCCTACTTTTCCAATACCAAATTGTTTGGCATAGTCCTTATTAAAGGTATATTTTTTACAGTTTTTGTCTTTAACTGCCCAAATAAGAGTTTCAGTTGCATTAGTAAAACGAACACCTAACCAATTCGGCATAGGATTTGTTTTAACCCATATAACATCATTAAGTATCCAAAAACCTAAATCTTGCATAATCTTGCCAATTCTGAAAATGCTATGATAGGTTGCTATTACCCAAATAGTTCCGCTGGATTTCATTACCCTTTTAATTTCTCTGAGTAGTTTTGTGATGAATTCATCATACTCTTGAAAAGATGAGAATTTATCCCATTCGTCGTTAACACCTTCAACGACTGTTTTAACTGACCAACGTCTTAATTCTTTATTAGGCAATTGCAAAAAATAAGGAGGGTCAATAAAAACTAAGTCGAAAACTTCATCTTCAATTTTACCAAGGACTTTGAATGTATCACCTAAAATGATTTTATTTTTAATCTCTTTTATTGGATAGTGATTAATTTCTGCTCTATCTTCAATAATAAGAGGTTCATCAGGTTTACTAACGTTAGGATTTTCAACTAATTCATTAAACAAGTTTTCCATTTTGTTCATAATTTAATCTACTTTTTGTCAATAAGTAAAATTGTAATAAGTTCAAAATTAATAAATAATAAGAAAGTCCAATCAAAAATATAAAAATTGTAATGTAACCTTATTTTATAACTCAAAAGTTTTTTAAAAAATTCCAACTTTCACAATGAAATTTATGTCTTAATTTCCTTCCAAAACCTTAACAATTTTTTCATTCGTTCAAAGTAATTTTGCTTTTTTAAATTTTATTGCTTATGAAAAAATTTGCCTTACTGCTTGGAGTTTTTGTTATATTTTCTTTCCCACTTTTCGCTCAAAAAGTAGTTGTAAGCGAATACAACAATGTTACGGGCGACCCACTCGGCGAATGGACTGAGCTTCTTGTGGTCGAAGACAATGTAGACCTTGTTGGATATACACTTCGGGACAACGAAGGCTCGAACCCACCACCCTCGAATTGGCAAGGGGGAGTTCGTTTCAAAGACCATCCTTTGTGGAGGCACCTTAGGGCTGGAACCATCATCGTAATTAACCATCGTTACGCTGCTTACCAAAGTGTTGATGTTGACAATAGAGATGGCTACATTGAAATTGATGCTGAAAACGAGACTTATTTCGAAAAGCGTTGTTTCAATTGTATTCTCGGACCTGAATGGTATCAAAGAGCCTTGAATATTGCGCAACAAAGCGATATTATCGAGTTAATAGACCAGAATGACAATCACGTTCACGCCCTTGCGCATCTTCCAGAAGCAAAAGGGGATTGGGTGAATATGCCTGCACCTAAAATTGCCTACGTGGGTAGTATTCCGCGTGGTGGGGTAACAGTTAGAGTTTGTCCGGGTCGAACACTTGCGGCATATAACAATGGTTTCGACACAAGAAGCCAAAAGGTGACACAATCGGCAGATTATGTAACAAAAGGAAAACCCAACAACCGTGCCGAGGCGTTGGACGTAAATCAGCTCTTTTGGCGAAGTTTGCGAGAGCCTGTTTGGAACTCTCCTTCGGCAGTAGCGAAAGTATTTGCTGACAGCATTGTTCTAAGCTGGAATGCAGTTACTGACCCCTATCCAAACGATAGCGTAACGGGTTACATTATTTTGCGAATTCCATACGAAAGCATAGGCAGTGCAACTCCGCCCATCGATGGGAAGATTTACCGTCCAGGCGATATGATTGGACCAGGAATGATTGTTGGAGTTGTCAACTTTTCACAAACGACGAGATTTGTTGATAAGTTTCAAATTCCCTGTGGTTCAAAATATGTTTATCGAATTTTTGCGTTCCGATATCGTGAAGATGATTTCCACGAAGATACGAGGGAAGTATTCGCTCGTGGTCGTTCCTACAACGAGAGAAATTTTGCAGAGGTGATAGTTGAAAAAGCTTTGCCGCCAAAGCCGATGGTTACAAAGACCCCAGCTGATAGGGATACTGTGTGCAAAGGCGATTTGGTCGTTCTTCGGGTTAGTAATTTTAGCAGAACCTCCGGTTACACTTTTACTTGGATAAAGGATGGAAATGTGATATACACAGGTAATATTGATACTTTGAATTTGGTAGAGGGTAGTGGGGAATACTATGTCCGTGTAACGGATTCTCTTGGTTGCTATGCGTTATCGGAGCCTATAAAATTAACCTTTCTTGAATATCCTCAACTGGAAGTATTGGTCAATGGTAAAAAGGTTTCGAAGGATACTCTTTGCGTTCTTTGTCCAAATCAGGCACTGGAACTCAAAGCAATAGGTTGGTTCAGTTATTCTCTTTACCGAGGTGGAGCGAAAATCTATTCGGGCAATAATTTTTCGTGGAATATAGATTCTGCGGGGATTTATTGGGTTACGGCTGAGAATTATTCTTCGAAAGGCTCTTGTGTGTCATTCTCTCCGAAAATCGAAATAAGATATTTGAATCTAAGAATTGAATTGAATCCGAAAAGAGTTGACTTGGTTGTTGGCAAAAATGAAGTCTATAAAGATACAATTATTACCGTCAAGAACCAATCCGATACAATTGTCCATATCAGCAATGTAAAATTTACTGAAACTTCTTTTCAATTGCTTTCGCCTGCTTTGCCTATTACGCTTCTTCCCGGAGAAACCAAGGAAATAGTGATTCGTTTTAAACCAGAAAGGTCTGGAAAGTTTTCTTCCTTCGTTATTTTCGAAAAAGATTGCAACTTGCAGGATACTTTGGAGGCATTTGGAGAGAAAGAAAGGTCCGTTTTCATTCTTTCCTCAAATCAAATTTCGTTTGGAATTATTCCTGACTGTTACTCCGAGATTGTAGATAGCTCATTTGTATTAACTGTTGATTTTGGCGAGGAAGTCGAAGTATTAAACGCCAGAACCCAGTTCCCCTTCGAGATTTTGTCGCCAAAACTTCCGCTTGTTTTAAAGCCCAACGACAGGCTTGGTTTCAAAATCAAATTACTCGAAAATCAGATTGGAAAAGTATCGGGTGAGCTTTTGGTGGTTTATTCCTACACCGGTTTGGTCGATACTTTAATTGTCCCTGTGGAAGGCTTAATTGAACAGGTTAAATATGAGCTTACGTCCAATATTCCTTCGCTTGTGGTTTTCGACGAATGTGAAAATGTAAAATCTTTTAAAATTGGTATTAAAAACTCATCTAAATTAAGTCTTAATCTTGAACTTGTGCCTTCAAATAGTTCATTAGTTTTGATGAAGGACAAGTTCATAATTGATGCAAACGATTCTTTGACAATACCATTTGAATTAAAACCAAAATCTATTGGAAAGGATTCAGTTCGGTTAGTGTTTAAAATCGAACCTTGCAATTTGTTCGATACTTTGATTGTGAATTTCGATAAAAAGGGCATAGTTGTTACTTTTTCTGCGGATACAATTGATTTCGGTTTGGTTTCGGCTTGCAATAAGAACATTTCAATAAGTAAAATAATAAAAGTTTCGATTCAGGGCGATAATTTGGGCTTAACAAAAGTTGAAGATGTTGATGTAAACCTTCCATTTAAATTTACTTTTCCAAAGGATTCTCTTTTGAAGGATGGTGATTCGTTAGCAGTTCAGTTTTTACCCGATGCGAATGGGGATTATTTTGATGAAGTGAAAGTAAAACTTGCTCCTTGCCACAATGAATACAAATTCTTTGTCAGGGGTAAATTTGTTCGTGGCGATTTTGCTCTTTCCAACGACACATTAGATTTCGGTGATGTGGAAGTTGGTAGTTCTGTTGAAAACTATGTTGTATTAAACAATATAGGGGAAAGTATTATTAATTATGATTCAACGAAAGTTAATCCAACTCCAGGTTTTGCGGTTACAAAAGTGCAACCATATGTAAAGTTGGTACCAATTTATGATTCTTTAAAAATCTTTGTTAAGTTTAATCCGAGTGATGTAGGAGAATTCGTTTCTATTTTGGAAGTTCATATTGGTTTTCCTTGTGATACAATTGTCAAAATTCTTCTTAAAGGGAAAGGCATCGCTCCAAAACCCGAAAATTTGGTGGTTTCAATCGATAATTATCGGTTCCGACCATTTGCTTACGCAAAAGTTCCGATAACGTATGAAATGAATAGTTCGCGGCTCGATGGCGTAGATTCTATTCAATTTACACTCAAATTTAATCCTCGTGTATTTTATATCAAGAAAATACTCGCCGATGATTATTTTACCAAGACCGAGTTAAACTCGATGAGTGGGACATTGAAAATTACGGCAAATCCTTCGGATAGAAACAAAACCAAAGGCGTTNTTTGTATCTTGGAAGGAGATATATATCTTGGCGACGAAAAGACTACTTTCCTGAGATTCACCGATGCAAAACTCTTTGGTAGTCCCAAAATAACTCTTCTGACAAATGATGGTAGTATAACAATCGACAGTGTTTGCGAAGCAGATTTGAGGCTGATTTCAAACGAACTTCTGCCCGATTTCACTCTTTTCGCTTCAGACCGCGAAATAATATTTAGTGCTTCTACAACACAAAAAATTAATGCTTGTGAGATTACTCTTTATAATCTTTTAGGTCAAAGTGTGTATAGAACACGACTAACAGGTATTCAAACGGGAGATTACAGATTAAAGCTTCCATTTGAATTAAATTCTGGAGTTTACTTAGCTATTGTTGTTGTAGATGGTATCCGTAGGACATATTACTTAGTAATTTTTGAATGATTTGTTTTAGATTAGAATAAATGCTTAATGAAGGCTTAATTTGTTTTGCTTTTAGTAATGGTTTTTGTAATTTAGTTTTTTT
>RCNO01000068.1 GCA_003731685.1 Bacteroidetes/Chlorobi group bacterium MS-B_bin-24 | reverse complement strand
ATTATTGGTGAGACTGGAACTGGCAAAGAACTTCTGGCTAAATACATTCATCGCAATTCACCCCGGGCTCGTGGACCATTTATTGCAATCAATTGTGGGGCNATCCCCAAAGACCTTGCCGAGNCCGAGTTCTTTGGNTATGAAAAAGGAGCATACACGGGNGCGACAGAAAAGTTCAAACAAGGGAAATTCGAGCTTGCTAATCACGGAACAATTTTTTTGGATGAAATTTCGGAACTTAGTTTGGAACTTCAAGTAAAATTGCTTCGTGTTTTGCAGGAACGCAGGTTTTATCGGTTGGGTGGAACCAAAGAAATTTCGGTCGATGTTCGTGTAATTGCCTCCACCAACAAAGTACTTGAAGATTTGGTTGAGCAAGGGAAGTTTCGCGAGGACTTGTTTTATCGTTTGAATGTTGCCCGACTTGAATTGCCTCCACTTCGNGAGCGAGGGGATGATATTATGCTTCTGGCTACTGCTTTTGTCAAAGAGTTTAACAAGAAATTTGGTAAAAAGGTTTCGGGATTCACCCCAGAGGCAGTTAATATTTTGAGAAACTACCAGTGGAAAGGAAATATTCGGGAATTGCGGAATGTTATTGAGCGCGTTGTGCTTCTTGAAAGCGAGGATATTATCTCAAAAGATTCATTGAGTTTTCTCAAGGTTTCTGATTCGGTACCTCAAACTTCTTTGGGTGAGCAAGCCACTCCTGAATTGAAACCCGGCGAGCACAAGTTGATAATTTCGAAGCAAGGTGCAACAATGAACAATGTTGTCCGGGATTTAATCATTCAAACCCTTCGACTTGTTAATGGTAATCAGATAAAAGCGGCAAAAATTTTGGGCATCTCTCGTGCAAAACTTCGTTATAGAATTGAACAACTGGGTATTAATATTTCGGGGAAGATTATTAATTAATTTAGATTTAATATGGATACAAAACAAATCAAGGAAAATTTAAAAAGCGGTGATATTTCGAAAATCAAGGATGCATTGTACTATCTTTTTGATAATAAAACCTATGATGACGAAATAGTAGCATTGGTTGTTTCCCTTGTTACTTCCGATGACAAAGGCGTTCAAAGCCTGGCAATTGATTGTTTAGCAAATTTGCCCGAGGAATTCAGGGGCGAAGCCTCGAAACACCTTGTTCCTTTAATTGGGAGCCCCAATATTGAATATCGAAATATTGTTTCTGATATTCTTACTAAGTATGATGATGTTTGTTATGAACATTTGAAGAAATTCTTACTCGACCCCGATGCAGACTTTCGCCAGTTTGCACTCGATATTTGGGGTGCCATTGGAAGCAAAAAGGATTGGGAAACAGTCCGTTACTTATTGAATGATAATAATCGAAATGTTGTTGTTTCTGCCATAATGGCATTGGGAAATATTAAAGTTCCCGATGTTGTGGACGACCTAATTAAAAAGTATGAAGAGGATGATGAATATAAGCCCTTTGTTTTGAATGCGGTGGCAAAAATTGGCGGGGAAAAGGCGAAAAAGTTAATTTCGGAGGCATTAAGCAATGAATCAGACCAGCTTTTACAGCTTGCAGCAATAGATTCCCTTGCTTACATCGATGGTGATGAGGAGTTTTTTGATTACTTAATGTCCAAACTTCCAACTGTTCCAAAACAGATTCAGCCATACTTTTTGAAAGGTCTTTGCCATCTTGGCAAAAAATATTGCGAAACAAAAGTTATCCCCGAAAATCTTAGGCAGATAGCTCGAGAGGCTTTGAAGGAAGAAGATATAGAGATTCGACAAGCGGCTCTTAACGCTTTGGGAAACGTTTATCAAAGCCTTGATTTGGATTATTTGATTATCGAACTCTTTCGTTTCAACCCCGAAAATGTTGATTTGATTTTTACCAATGTTCTTCACAATTCTCCACCCGAGGTATTGAGCGAGTTTTTGGAAAAAATTGCCTTCCAAAAAGACAATGGTGAACTCTTTTCAAGTCTTTTGGAATTTGTTTTCCGTGAATGGGATGCATTGAAAGAACCAGTTAAATTGGTTTTGATGGAATCAATTCTTAGCCTTTCGGATGAACTTCCCGAATCCGTACAAAATGATTTTTACGACTTTTTTGTATACAGAGATGCAGAACTTTTCAAAAATGTTTTTGAGAATTTGTTGAAAAGTTCTAAATTTGTAAATAGAGAAAAATTGGAAGAGATTGGATTGCGGTATGAACTATTTTGAAAAAATATTTATTTTAATAAAGAGTTTCGGAGAAAATGAGTCCAGAAGTTGAATCAAAATATACTTTGACCGACGAAGCATTTCGTGAACTTCGAGACATAATTTATAAGACAAGCGGTATTTTTTATACCGAAAGTAAAAAGTATTTGTTCGAAAGCAGAATTTTAAGGCGTATTCAAGCACTAAAACTAAACTCACTTTACGATTATGTGAATTTTATTAAAAATCCTGCTAACAGGGGTGAGTTAAAAAATCTTTTTGATGCAATTACAATTAATGAAACATATTTTTTTCGGGCAGAACAGCAATTTGAATCTCTCGAGAAGATTATCATCCCTGAACTGATAAAAAACAAGGCTGGAACCCCCAATCCAACAATCCGTATTTGGAGTGCTGCCTGTTCAACAGGCGAAGAACCATACACTATTGCAATGATTGTTTTGGAAAAGATTAAGCCACTTAATCCAAACGTTCAGTTCCAAATACTTGGCAGCGATATTAGTAATCAGGTTCTCGAAGTGGCAAGGAATGGTGTTTACAAGGAGTACTCCGTTCGTAATATGTCCGAACTCTACTTAAAGAAATACTTTATTTCAAAAGATGGTTTGTTCTATTTAAAAGACGATGTTAAAAGATTAGTCAGGTTTTCAAACATTAACTTGTTTGACGCTACGCAAGTTAGGATGGTTTCCAATTGCGATGTAATCTTTTGTGCTAATGTTTTAATTTATTTCGACATTCCAGCAAAGCAAAAAGTTGTTTCTTATTTATACGATGCACTAAATGTTGGAGGTTATCTTTTTGTTGGTTATTCCGAGTCGTTGCATGGAATTTCGAAAGCATTTAAGTTAGTGCATTTACCAAAAGCAATTGCATATAAAAAAGAATAGAAAAAAAACAAATAGAGGGTTATGCCAAAAACAATTTTAGTTGCGGAAGATTCGGAAACAATCAGGCGTTTCATTTCGATGTCATTGAAATTGGCTGGATTCGAGGTAATTACCGCAGTCGATGGGATGGATGCTCTCGAAAAGTTTCCCCAATATCAAATTGATTTGCTGGTAACCGATTTGAATATGCCCAATGTAGATGGATTTGCTTTGATTAAAACTATTCGCGAAAATCCACAGTACAAAGAACTACCGATTATAATTCTTTCTTCCTTGGGAAAGGAAGAGGATATCAAGAAAGGTTTCGAGGCTGGTGCAAATTCTTATCTCATCAAGCCATTCAATGCTAAAAGAATCCAATATGAGATTTCGAAATATTTAGGCACTGCAAGTGATTAGGTGTTAAACAAATTTTGGATGGACTATGAAATTTCTTGTTGTTGATGATTCTCCTACAATGCGAAGAATTGTAATTAATGCATTGAAATCGTTCGGTATCGAAGATATTGTCGAAGCGGAAGATGGACAGGATGCTCTTTCGAAACTTCAAACTCACAAAATTGACTTTGTCATAACCGATTGGAATATGCCAAATATGAGCGGTCTGGATTTGACAAAAGCGATTAGAGCTTCGGAGCAGTGGAAAAATCTCCCGATACTAATGGTCACTACTCGCGGGCTGAAAGAAGATATTATTCAGGCTTTACAGGCGAAAGTGAATAACTATATAGTTAAGCCTTTCACTCCGCAAGTTCTTAAGGAAAAAATAACTGCAGTTCTGAAAGCTGGAGAAAAGTAAATTGGAGGGAAAAATGAAAGATATGGACATTAAAGGGTTGATAAAAAAAGCGGAAGAGCTTAGAGCACTGTTTATTCTTGGGCAAAGGGTAGTTCCTTTCCTCGAAGAATTGTTTGCTTTTGTAGGTGAAATCCAACCTTTACTCGAGGAGATAAATACCTCGATTCAGGAGAACCTTTCGAAGATGCCGAATCTATCGAAACAACTTTCGAAGGTAACCGAAGCCACCGAACTGGCTACAAATGAAATACTCGATATCGTTGACGGTGTTTTTTATAAACTTGATATTCTTAGCTCCACACTTAAAGAATTTGAAAGTAGCCAGCTCGGCTTAAAAGACTTTTTCGAGGATTTTAACAAGTTGGTTGGTAAATTTAATAACGGCTCTTTTTCCTTAGATGATTTAAAGTTGAATCTTAGTTCTTTGCAAGCAAAGTCGAAAGATATATTATCTGTTGAAACGAAGATTAACTCGATGAAAGAAATGATCGATAATATAAGGAATGATTCTTCATCGATTATGCTTGCTCTACAAGTTCAAGATATAACATCCCAACAGATTGCTGCTGTCAATCATTTGCTGAATACTGTTCAGACGAGGTTAAATTCTTTAATTAGTAAGTTCCAATCGGGTGAAATAACAAAAGTTGCAACGGTTCAAGAGCAAACAACAAATGTAACCGAACTACACCGAGTAATAGCTTTCGACCCTGATGCAGTAGAGAGCTTGATAGATAACGCCGCTCGGCAAGATGAAATCGATAAACTTTTCGAGCAACAGACAATAGAAGACACCTCGAGTTCCAAAGAGCCTGACAATAAAACAGCACAAAGTACGGAAACATTGGATTCCGAAGAGAAAATATCCCAAGATGATATTGATAAGTTATTTAATCAAAATTCCTAAAAGATAATACGGAGGGAGTATGTATAACGACCCTGAAATGCAGGAAATTTTTGAGGCTTTTGTTGTAGAATCCACGGAATTGCTGGAAAACTTGTCTCAAGATTTAATGCTTATCGAGGATAATCCCGAAGACGAGGAGCTTCTTAATAGGATTTTTAGGGCTTTTCATACCATTAAAGGAACTTCTTCCTTTATGGGGTTCGATAAAATTGCAACTTTAACTCATTCTGCCGAGGATATCCTCAATAAATTGCGAAAGTTCGAACTTAAAGTTAATCAAGAAATTATTGATGTTCTTTTGGAAGTTTACGACTTTCTTACATTGATGGTCGAACGTGTTAAAAAGGGTGAAGATATTTCTGATGTTGATTATACGAATACTTTGAAAAAAATTGATATCTTGAAGTCTGGCGGAAGTTTACAAGGAACTGTTGAACCAGCCGAGGAGAAAATTACCGAAGGTGCAAGCGGAGCTGTCAGTTCTTCGGAAGAGAAGTCATCTTCAAAAGTTGAAGAAGTTTTGAGTATAGCTGGTGAAATTGTATCGAAGCCGGGTGATTTTTCGCCCGAAGAATATGAATTAATTAATGCTGCATTTGCAGAAGTTAACAAAAGTTTGATGGCGGAGGCTGGTGCAAAAGTCGATGCAGAGGTGCTTTTTAAAACTTCGACTCAAAAAGAGGAAACTGCTGATGTTTTAGTTTCTGTCGATAAGAGAGAAACTTCTGAAATAGAACAGCACGAAGATAAAACCGTTGGGAAGCCCTTGACTGAAACAAAAGTTGCACAGACGGAAAGTGCGAAGACTCGAGAGGTAGCGAAACAATCGGTTGCTTCGAGTGCCGAGACCATACGAATTGATGTCACGAGAGTGGAAAATTTAATGAACTTGTCGGGGGAACTTGTTCTTGGTAGAAATCGCTTGGAACAAATCACAAGGAATTTACTTTCGGGCGATGTGACAAAGGAAACGCTCAAAGAATTGGAAGAAACCACATCGCAAATTGATTTTATCACCTCGGAAATACAGGCTTCGGTTATGAGAATGAGAATGATTCCAATCGGCAAATTGTTCCAGAAGGCTCCGAGAATTGTTCGCGACCTTGCCAAACAATTTAATAAGAAGATTCAGCTGATTATGGAAGGTGAAGAAACAGAAATAGATAAAGGTATTATCGATGAGTTGAGCGACCCGCTGGTGCATATGCTTCGGAATGCTTGTGACCACGGTATTGAAAGCCCCGAAGAACGAATTCGCTTGGGAAAGCCCGAGGTCGGGACTGTTTATCTTGGCGCTGAGCAGGAAGGTAATAATATCGTAATTCGCATTTCCGACGATGGCAAGGGGATGGATCCCGAAAAGATTAAAGCAAAGGCCATTGAGCGCGGTTTAATAACCCCAGAAGAAGCTACACAAATGACTACAAAAGAGGCTTATCAATTAATCTTTCAGCCCGGTTTTAGTACTGCTCAAATTATTTCTAATGTTTCGGGCCGCGGTGTCGGAATGGACGTGGTTCGAACAAACATTTTAAAGTTGAAGGGGATGATAGATATCGAATCCGAAGTGGGAGTTGGAACTACTTTTATTATCAAATTGCCTTTAACTTTGGCAATAATACAAGGTTTATTGGTAAGAGTTCATTCNGAAATTTATGCTATCCCGTTGGCTAGCGTTCTCGAAGTTGTTGATTGTGATGTTTCGAAAGTTAGCACAATAAATAAGCGGGAAGTTATTAAAATTCGTTCCGACATTCTTCCNTTGATAAGGCTTAGTCGGATATTAAATGTTAATGGTCAGAACGAGAGCTTAGACGATAAATACGTTGTCGTTGTTGGGATTGGGGAGTTTCGTGTTGGCTTGGTTGTCGATGAACTATTGGGTCAGCAGGAAATTGTAATCAAATCATTAGGTGAGTTTCTTGGACACATCGACGGAATTGCGGGAGTAACAATTCTGGGCGATGGTTCCGT
>RCNO01000067.1 GCA_003731685.1 Bacteroidetes/Chlorobi group bacterium MS-B_bin-24 | reverse complement strand
ATCCGATGAGTGGGAAACCCCTTGTTCGGTGAAATGCGTCCGGGATAAACAGTGCTCGCCCTGCAAAAAGACATCGGATGTTTTTGAAACATCCGATGTCTTGCAAAAAGCAGGAAGGGTTTACAATCTTTTGTAAATATAGCAGTTGTACTCTTTGTGTTCTATGAATTTAAGCTCATTTCTCAAATTTCCAATTTGCTAAAAAGTCTCTCTGGTAGCAATTTAATAACTCCCATAATGTATTTCCAATACCAGGGAGTATAAATGATGTGTTTGCCATTCTCGATACCCCGAATAATGTCCTCTGCAACTCTTTCGGGGCTGGCAATCAAAATCTTTTTTCCCAGCTCCTTTGTCATAGGAGTATCGACAACGCCCGGCTTGATTGTTATTACCTTGAGGCCCGAATGGAAAAGGCGGTGTCGCAATCCTTCGAGGTAAACATCCACACAGGCTTTCGCCGAGCCATAGAAATAGTTGCTCTTTCGCCCTCGTTCCCCGGCAACCGAGGTAACAACTGCAATTGTCCCGGCATTCCTGCTTTCGAAGTAATTCACCGAGGTGGTAACGAAATGAATGACGCTAATTGCGTTCGTGTTGTAATTCTCAACAATCTTCTCGGGTTCCTTTTCCAGCATTTTTTGGTCGGGCAAAATCCCATAGCAAACAAACAACAAATCTAATCCATTAAGCGAGGCAACAGCTCTTTGCAAGATACTTTTGTGAGCGTTCAAATTGTTCAAATCTGCTGACTCGATATAAACTTCCTTTGCACCAAGCACCAACAAGTGGTTTCGAACGATTTCCAGTTTCGCTTGGCTTCGCCCGACAAGATATAACGATGCACCTTGGCGAGCCCATTTCTCTTCGACCTTTTGTGCAATTCCAGAATATCCGCCTAAAACCAAAATCCGTTTCATATTCAACCCAAAAAAACTAATTTAATTCAATAAGGCAAATTGTAGCAATTAAAAATTTTCAATAATTCAAAATTTATAAAGGCAATTTATGAATTGCCCCAGCAAAACATATCGTTGTAGAATATAGTTCAGAAGGCAAATACGAAGTTTCACCCCTACGGGACCTTTGTAAATTTTTCAGACATCGGATGTTTCGCAAACATCAGATGTCTTTTTGTAATGAATTCAGTTAGGGCGACAAACAAGAATTTTGGTCAAGTCACCAAATAATTTAATATCTTTTAGGGCGAATAATTATTCGCCCCTACGACAAAACACAATTCCCAACCCTTCCATAATCATAACCATCTTAGTGGCAGAACTATGTGTCTACCCCGATAAAATGTTATCGATGTAGCCAAAAATGTAGGGGCGACCTGCCGGTCGCCCCAAAGAGAATTATGTTAAAAA
The DNA here is from genome assembly GCA_003731685.1 of Bacteroidetes/Chlorobi group bacterium MS-B_bin-24. GTDB lineage: Bacteria > Bacteroidota > Ignavibacteria > Kapaibacteriales > UBA2268 > Naka2016. The sequence continues at coordinate 5,576 of RCNO01000067.1, read as the reverse complement.
TTTAAAATCTACTTAAATATCCAGATTTCTTACGAAATGGGCGTTTTCTTCGATGAATTTTCTTCGGGGTTCAACTTTTTCGCCCATAAGGGTTTCGATTATCCTTGCCGATTCTTTTGCATTTTCGATAGTAACTTTCAGCAAAGTCCTTGTCTCGGGGTTCATTGTTGTTTGCCAAAGTTGTTCGGGGTTCATTTCGCCAAGACCTTTGAAGCGCGAGACGACTATGCCATCGCTCGATGTAGTGGTGCTTTCTCCCTCTTCGCCTTCGTTGACCACAGTAGCTTTTGGCGAGCCTTTGCGTAAATTCTGGATTATTTCATCCCGCTGTGCGTCGCTGTAAGCGTAAAACTCCTGTTTGCCCTTTTTGATTTTATACAGCGGGGGCTGTGCAATGTAAAGTCTGCCTTCGTAAATCAATTCTCTCATATAGAGATAAAACAAAGTCAATAGCAAAGTTCGTATGTGGCTACCATCGACATCTGCGTCAGCCATAAGAATAATTTTGCCATAGCGAACCTTGCTAAGCGAGAAAGTATCGTCGGCAGATTCGCCGTTGGATTGTTCCTTTTCGTTGCCGTTGCCGTTCGATTTACTAAATCCAGCACCAATTGCCATAAAAATCGAGCGGATTTCCTCGTTCTCGAGAATTTTCGAAAGTCGAGATTTTTGCACGTTGAGAATTTTTCCTTTTAAAGGCAAAATAGCCTGGAAACGGCGGTCGCGACCTTGCTTTGCCGAGCCACCAGCACTATCGCCTTCGACAATGAATAATTCCGTCTTCTCAGGGTCACGAATCGAGCAGTCGGCAAGTTTCCCCGGCAAGGAACCGGATTCTAATGCGTTCTTTCTGCGAACCAATTCCCGACTTTTACGTGCTGCAATTCTTGCCTCGGCAGCAAGGTTTGCCTTCTCGATGATTTTCTTTGCAACTGCTGGATTACTTTCGAGATATGTTGAAAGTTTCTCGTTAACAATTGTGCGGACAATTCCTTCGATTTCGCCATTTCCCAATTTTGTTTTGGTCTGACCTTCGAATTGCGGCTCGGGCACCATTACAGAAATCACAGCGGTCAGACCCTCGCGAAAATCGTCGCCAATCAACTGCTCCTTGGCTAACTTATTTGCAGTTGCATATGCGTTCAAAGTTCTTGTCAGGGCGCTGCGGAAACCAGAAACGTGGGTTCCCCCTTCGATAGTATTTATGTTGTTAACATAGGAAAGCAAGTTCTCGTTGTAGCCTGTGTTGTATTCAAAGCAGATTTCGACCTTGACTTCCCCGCTATTTTCGGAAACAGCATTTCCCGTGATAAAAATTGGTTTAATCAATGGGGTTTCCAACGAGTCGATATACTTTACAAAATCGACCAAACCACCTTTGTAACGATATATTTCCTTTGTTCCAGTCCTTTCGTCCAGCAAAGTAATTTCGACGGCAGGATTCAAAAAAGCAAGTTCTTGGAGTCTTTGAGCAATTCGCTCGAATTTAAATGTCGTCGTTTTGAAAATCAATGGGTCGGGCTTAAAGCGAACGATAGTCCCCGTTCTGTTAGTTGTTCCAATTTCTTCGACAGGGGTAGTTGCAACGCCACGAGAATACTTTTGCTGGTAAATTTTACCATCGCGAAACACTTGAACGACCATCTCCTCGCTCAATGCATTTACGCAGGAAACGCCGACGCCATGCAATCCGCCAGAAACTTTGTACGAAGTTTTATCGAATTTGCCGCCAGCGTGAAGAGTGCACATCACAACTTCGAGCGTGGAGATTTGCTTAACCGGATGGGGACCGACGGGGATTCCGCGTCCGTCATCTTCCACGGAGCAGGAGCCATCGGCGTGAATTGTAACTTTGATATTTTTGCAGAAGCCTGCGAGTGCCTCGTCAATCGAGTTGTCCACAACTTCGTGTACCAGATGGTGCAACCCGCGCTCGCCCACATCACCAATATACATTGCGGGGCGCATCCGCACGGCTTCCAGACCTTCGAGCACACGGATACTTTCTTCGGTGTAGCTCATATTCTCGGGTTCTTCGCCTGTATTTTCTTTGTTCACTTCCTCGTTGTTCATATGCTCCATAAAATAATATCAAAATTACGAAAATCTACAATCTTATAAATCATAAAGACGAATTTTTCGCCAGTAAGTTTTAANTTGAAAAATGAATCCAACAGGAAAGACATCGGATGTTTGAAAATACTTGTAGGGGCGACAGGCCGGTCGCCCCTACATCGTTGGAACCTCGGAAACACCATTTTTGGGTTTGTTCTCACAAACGGGGTTCATCACTGTTAGACATCGGATGTCTGCCAGACATCCGATGTCTGGGAAACCCCTTGTTCGGTGAAATGCGTATAGAACAAACAGTGCTCGCCCTGCAAAAAGACATCGGATGTTTTTGAAACATCCGATGTCTGGATACTTCACTGAACATTGTGCTGATGATTCTTCTCTTGGCAATCTAATTTTTCCAAAGTGTTTAAAAAAATTTTGAAATTTTATTTTCTTTTTTGTATATTGCTATTTGAACTTCAGCAGAGTTTGGAAATGTTTTGGCGTTGGTGCCGGAATGCCTTTTCTAATGTTGCGAAGCAGGGAATAATTCTGTTGCACGAACCCCCTTTTGTGTTTAATCCAATTTGCCAAGCTGTAGAGAGAGAGAGAGCACTTCATCTCGGAGAAAACATTCTGAATTACATAGATTCTGTTCAAATTGTCGTGGACCGCCAAAGTGCACTGGCTTGGGAAATTCTTTTGCGTTATGTTCAACCAAACTTTCGTGCAAAAAATATTGGACTTCGCTTTTGAAAATTTGTTTTTGTTAAGTAATTTTGTTAAACAAAATTAAAGGTAAAAAAAAATGAAAAAGATATATTTTGTTCTGTTGTTGACAATATTTTTAGGCTTTGTTGCATGGAACAAAGCCAGCGGACAGCCGGGATGTGAAATTTGCCAGGCACCAAACCTTTGCCAAATTCTTACGTTCGACGTTCCTTGTGCAGGTCGGGTGGAAGCACTTTTATGTTATCGATGCGAATACCCAAGAATAATATATCTTAATATTTTAGAAATTCGTTATCTTAGTATCGAGTATACAAACTTAACATCACAATGCGAAGATTATGTATGGGACCTTGTGCGCTCCACGGCTTTTCAAGTGGCTCCTGAACTATGTGGATATGAAAATTGTGCATTCGATAGTTCCACTGTTTATTATACTGTCCCATTATGTGGAGAGCTAGATTATGGACCGGTCGTTTCCAATCCAGATAATTTATGGGTAAGAAAAAAAGCATTTCCCGGTGCTTGTGATCAAAGATGTTTAGAAGAGTGGAGACTTTGTTGGGATTCCAATACCGGACAGCGTAAATGTAGACTTGTTTCGCAGCAACTATTTGGTAATGGAGAATGCCCAGGTCCATATCCATTGGCAAAACAACTCAAACCACCTTTCGAATATAAACATTATGGGTGTATTAAACTGTGGTTAAGTTCAAATTGCCCACCTGCAAGCGATTGCCCATAAAATTAAGTTGTAATTTCAAAGGAGGAAAAAAATATGAGAAGAATTATGATTAAAATTCGTTGGGGGGGAAAGTCCCCCCTGATTTGTTTTTTTATTCTTTTTGCAAGCCTTTGTGCAATTGGAAACGAATATAAATTTTCCTTAATGCCCCTTCGCTGTAGTTTCTATGGGTCAGTAATTGATTTTCCAAACATTATTGTTTATGGTGAATTTGGAACTTACCTTCTCTCTTCTGATTTTGGAAAAACTTGGAGTCAAAATTTTATTGGTAAATATTCAACTATAAGAGATATAAAAAAATCCAAAGATACGCTTTTTGGGGTTTTGGAAGATGGTTACATAATTTATTCCACTAACAAGGGTAAGAACTGGAATATTGTTAAACCAGAACTTGAATACGATGAAAAATTTTATAAACTGCTTGTAACCGAAGATAATATTTTTATTCGTGGTAGCGAAACTGTAACCAAACTAACAAAAGACTTCAATGTTGTTAAAACTTTAAGGGATTCATTGTTAAAATTAACTCCATATATGTTCGATGACGAATTTTCTCTCCAAAAGAAACTTACTTATTTTGATGTTTTTTTCGATTTTGCATTTGATAAAATCGTTTTATCTAAACCCTACTGGGACAAACCCGGTAGTTTTTATGCTTTGGATTTAAATCTGAATGAATTAAAGATAATAGACCTAAAAGGGAAAGTTAAGGAAAGTCCATATACTTCCAACTATAATTTAGAAAATGTTTTTCGCTTAGGGACCAAAACGGCATTGAAGATAAATTATAATCTTTATGTGCCTGATACCGCCCTAACAAATTACAAGTACTTTTTCAAAGATACCACATTCTTGGATATGGAGAACCTTGATTTAAATGTAAGGAAAAGAGTCTTTTCCCTTTTAACAGAAAACACTTACTTGGAAATCAATGATAGTCTTTTTGGTTCATTATTGTATGCATATACTATACCTGGTGATAAACCTGAAACAAAAATTTTTCTCTACGATAAAATTGATTTTAAAAAATATTATGATTCTCCACAGGATACTTTTATTCAAGTTGGGAGGCCACTGGCAAATTACTATTATACTAATATCGATGTAGTTTCTCAATATGGTTATGAAATACAAAGTTTTCCAACTATAAACTCTAAAATGCGAAGAAGAAAAATATCAAACTTCAAGGACGAAATTTATGTCTTTTCCGAAGATAGAGACGCAACTTTTCCACCAACACAGAAAAAATTTCTGTTATTGGCTAAAGATTATTTTTCGAGTTGGGATTTAGTTTCAGTTCTTGATGGTGAACCAATTTATATTTTAAATGATACTGTTTTTTTCTTCGTAAGAAAAAATGAAATTTTCAGAACCTTCGATGGTGGTGTCACTTTTAAACCTCTTGAATTTTACGTTCCCGGTGATGACACTCTTGCGAAATATCTTTACCATTATCCTGCAAAACTTTTTAATTATTACATAAAATCAATGTTTGTGGATTCTTCTGGGCAAGGTGTAGTTTTATTCGATAAAAAAAATGATGTTTGTACCATTACAAAAAACTTCTTTAAGACCGTAAATAGTTATTATTCAATGAAATCAATTGATAATGCGACTGGGCAGTTCCCCAGTAACATTGAAAAATTGTCAAATTACTTTGTTTTCAGTTTTTCTGACACCACAAGAAAACCTTTTAAATATGATATTTTTCTGACTGATACTAATTGGTTATATTTTAACAAAATGTCAAGCGACACTGGATTTGCAATTTTTAATATTTTAGTTGATTATAACATTAATAGCTTTATTGCGTTTGGGCTTGCAAACAACAGCCAAAATAAAAATCAATGGCATCTTGAAATCAGGCAAACAAATGATTCAGGTAGGACTTTTAAAGTCATTAATCAAATAAATGAAAAAATTTATCTAAACAACTTTTACCAGCATAATAAGGACAGTGTCTTTTTCACTACTTCCCTTCCCGACCGACTTTACTTATTCGATAGAAAGACAAATGAATTGAAATTGCTTTGGGAAGCGGAGGAAG
>RCNO01000066.1 GCA_003731685.1 Bacteroidetes/Chlorobi group bacterium MS-B_bin-24 | reverse complement strand
GCTGGTAAAATTATGCCTCCCAAATCCACGTGGTTCGAGCCAAAACTCAAAGATGGCTTGTTTGTGCATTTCTTGGATTGAAACATTTTTGATTTAAGTTCTAGATTAATTTTTTAAAAATTCAGGGGCTATGTCGAAAACGATATAGCCCCTTTGTTTCATATCCATTAGTTGTTTAGAAAAATCTATACAAAATTTCAAGCCCCAATCTATTTATTAAACAAAGATTGAAACTAATTAATTACTTTAGCTTTATTATTTTTCTTGAACTACATGCGGGAAAATATTAAGTTCCTTAAAACTTTAAAAAAATTTTGTGTTTATATGAATTTTTAGTAATTTAGTAATTGAACTTGTTTATTTTGATGAAATGGTTATGAAATTTTCTACATTACACATTATCATCACGAATTTGGATAGTTCACAATGCTTTTCGCTCAAAACTTCGTTCTTTTATGTTTCTTATTTTTTAAATAATTTTACATTTTCTCAATCCAAAATGGGAGGTAAAATATGAATGCATTAACGCTTGCCCGATGGCAATTCGCCATTACAACAGTTTACCATTTCTTTTTCGTGCCTATTACATTGGGATTATCCATTGCCGTCGCGATAATGCAAACCGCTTACCATCGAACCGGTAAGGAAGTTTATCGAAAGATGACAAAATTTTGGGGCAAACTTTTCCTAATCAACTTCGCTATTGGGGTCGTAACTGGAATTGTTCTCGAATTTCAATTTGGTATGAACTGGTCGAACTATTCACGATTTATGGGTGATATTTTTGGTGCCCCACTTGCCATCGAAGCATTACTTGCTTTCTTTATGGAGTCAACTTTTCTCGGCGTTTGGATTTTTGGTTGGGATAGAATCCCAAAGAAGCTCCACCTTGCTTCTATCTGGTTGGTCGCAATCGGCTCTAACCTCTCTGCAATATGGATATTGGCTGCAAATTCCTTTATGCAACAGCCTGTTGGCTATGCAATTAGAAATGGACGTGCAGAAATGGTGGACTTTTTTGCTCTAATTACAAACGGACACCTCTGGGTGCAATTCCCACACGTTTTCTTTGGAGCAATGGCTACAACAGGATTTTTAATCCTTGCAATTAGCGCTTATCATCTTTTCAAAAAAGAAAAGCACGAGACGTTTATTAAATCATTTAAATTCGGAGCCGTATATGCTGTAATTGGAACACTTCTTGTTATCCTTGTTGGGCATACTCAGGCTCAATATATGATTAAAGTCCAACCAATGAAGATGGCAGCTGCCGAGGCACTTTGGGAAAGTGAAAACCCTGCTGCAATGTCGCTTTTTACCTTTGGGGATGAGAAAAACCGCCGCGATGTTTGGGCAATTAAAGNTCCAGGCTTGCTTAGCTTTCTTGCATACAACAAATTTGATGGTGAAGTAAAAGGCATAAAAAACCTCCAAGCCGAAGCTGAAGCTAAATATGGTCCTGGCGATTATGTTCCCCCCGTTGCAGTATCTTACTGGACATTTAGAATTATGGTTGGCGCCGGATTCTTAATGTTACTGATTTCTGTTATTAATCTTGTAAAAGCTTTCAAAGAAAAATTTGAATTCCGTCCTTTGTGGTATAAAGTAACATTTTGGTCATTCCTATTACCAGTAATAGCAAATACTACTGGCTGGATTTTCACCGAAATTGCTCGTCAACCTTGGACTGTTTTTGGACTATTCAGAACAGAACAGTCGGTCTCGCCAAATGTTTCCACTGGCTCGGTGCTATTTTCACTCATTGCTTATACCTTGATTTATGCTATTTTGATGATAATTATGATTGGGTTAATGATTAAATATGGAAAACGAAGCCCCGATGAAATAGAAAAAGAAGAAACTCTTTCGGAAATTCCAAATTCTGTTGTCAACAATTTATAGGAGGATAAAATGGATCTGAATACTATTTGGTTTATTTTGATTGCAGTTCTTTTCATTGGCTTTTTTGTGTTAGAAGGTTTCGATTATGGTGTCGGAATCCTGCTTCCTTTCCTCGGCAAAAACGATATCGAAAGAAGAGCAATAATTAACACCATTGGCCCCCACTGGGACGGGAATGAAGTTTGGATGATTACTGCTGGCGGCGCAATGTTCGCTGCATTCCCCAATTGGTACGCTACTTTGTTCAGCGGTTTCTACTTGGCATTGGTCATAATGCTTCTTGCTTTAATCCTTCGTGGGGTTGCTTTTGAATACCGAAGCAAGCGCGAAAGTCCCGTTTGGCGCAATCGTTGGGATTGGATGATATTCATTGGTAGTTTCGTCCCTGCCCTGCTCTGGGGAGTTGCAATTTCGAATATAATCCGTGGTGTTCCAATCGATGACAAAATGAATTATACTGGAACCTTCTTTACGCTGTTAAATCCTTATTCACTACTTGGAGGTATCACAGCACTTGCAATTTTCACTTTACACGGGGCTATTTTCCTGTCGCTTAAACTCGCTGATGAGTTGTTGGAGAGAGCAAGAAAAACAGCAAGGCAGTTGTGGCTTCCCACAGTTATCCTTCTATTTGCCTACATAATTTTCGGGTATTTCGATACCGATATGTTTACAAAGCTCGGTGTAAATCCAGGCGTTATTCCAATTTTGGGCGGCATATCGATTTTAACAGTTGGATGGCTGTTGAAAATTAAACGCGAAGGCTGGGCTTTCTTAATGACTGCACTAACGATTGCTTTTTCCACAATAACAATTTTTATGGGTCTTTATCCTCGTGTAATGGTGTCTTCAACAAATCCGGATTGGAGCCTGACAATATATAATGCATCTTCGAGCCCCTACACTTTAAAAACAATGACAATCATTGCAATAATATTCGTCCCAATAGTGCTTGCCTATCAAGCTTGGAGCTATTGGGTCTTTCGCAAAAGGATTTCAACAAAATCTCGTATGGAGTATTAACTTAGAATTTGGAATCTATTAGGGTTTGTTCAAAATCATTTTTGCCTGAGATTTAAGGTGTGGTGTTTTTGCTTTAATCAATTGCTATGCTAATAAGCAAAGAGTTATTCTTTTTTGTTCGTTCAAAAAAATTTGTTCTGCTTGGATTGATATCTGCCTCTATAACTATTAGTCAGGCTTTCATACTAAGTCGCACCATATCAAAAGTTTTCCTAGAACGAAATGTTTTGTCAGATATTCAAACTTTAATATACATATTTATAATTTTTTCTCTCATCAAACCATTAATAAATTTTCTTCAAAACACTCTTTCCCACTCGTTTGCAAGTAAAATTAAAAGCAACATTCGGACGAGTTTGCTTAACCAAATTCCATCGGCTTTGCTTCTACAAGAACGAACTGGTTCCGCTATAAATACTTTCCTGACGGGGGTAGATAAGTTGGAAAATTACTTTGCAAAATTTTTGCCACAACTCTTTCTTGCTATACTTATCCCTTTGTTCATTCTGATACTGGTTTTTCCAATTGATTTTATTACAGGAATTGTATTTACTTTTACAGCACCAATCATCCCCTTTTTTATGTTTTTAATTGGCTCAATTGCCGAGAAATTGAGCCAAAAACAATGGAAATCCTTAAAATTACTTAGTGCTTATTATTTTGATGTCATACAAGGACTTCCAACAATTAAGCTTTTCAACCGTTCCAAAGAAGTTTTAAGAAAAATTGAAGAAATCACAAACATATTCCGAATAAAAACTCTAAGTGTTCTCAAAATCGCCTTCATCTCTGCAATGGTAATGGAACTGACCGCAACAATAAGCATTGCCATTGTCGCTGTGGCAATTGGTTTGAGGTTACTAAGCGGGAATTTTAATTTTGCAGAAGCCCTTTTCATTCTAATCATCGCTCCGGAATTTTACTTACCTATGCGCCAACTTGGAATAAGTTACCATTCCGCACTCGACGGAATTTCTGCTTGCGATAGCATCAAAGAATTACTTGCTTCTTCCAATCGAAATAATATCAATAATAATAACGAAAAAATCGAAAATCTAACTTCAAGAGAAATTGGTTTATTTATTAAAAATCAAAGTCCTAACAATTTTAATTCAAGTGAAATTTCATTTAAAGATTCAAAAAATTGGATTAAGTCATACTTAGAAACTGCTCCAATCTTTTTCGAAAATGTAACTTTTGCTTACAACGAACGAAATATTAAAGCATTGGACTCAATTTCATTTAAAATCGAACCTAAAAAAATAACAGCAATTGTCGGCGAAACTGGTGCAGGCAAATCAACTTTGATGAATTTGCTTTTAAAATTCTTTGAACCAACAGAAGGGACTATTAAAGCTGGTGAATTTAATCTTGAAGACATAAACGAAATCGAGTGGAGACAAAACATAGCTTGGATACCTCAAAATCCCCACTTATTCAACAAAACAATTTTAGAGAACATCAAAATAGCCAAGCCCGAAGCAAGCTTCGAAGAAGTAGTTGAATCCGCTCGACGAGCAAGAATTCATAATTTTATTGCATCACTACCAAACGGCTACTATTCATTTCCCGGCGAAGGGTCTTCGAAAATAAGTGGCGGCGAAGCCCAAAGAATTGCCATTGCTCGTGCTTATTTAAAAGACGCCCCTTTGCTTTTGGTTGACGAACCAACAGCAAATATCGACCCAATTACGGAAGAAGAAATTATCCTCGACTTTTTCAACTTGTTTCGCGACCGAACAGTCCTCATTATTGCTCACCGAATGGACACAATCCGCAAAGCGGACAGAATCGTGCTTCTCCAAAATGGAAGAATTGCAGGCATTGGCTCTCACGACGAACTTTTAAAAACTTCCGATTACTATAAAAAAATCTTTAAAGAACAAGATGAAAAACAAAGCCCAAATATTCAATAAATTACTTAAACTCACTCTCGATTATAAATTTGCAATGCTCACCGCAACTTTGATGGCATTTCTTGCTGTTGGGAGCGGCATTGGCTTGATGATGACCTCCTCGTTTATCATTGCAAGCGCTGCACTCCAAACCCCAATTTTTAAGTTGCAAGTTGCAATTGTCGGTGTTAGATTTTTTGGTATTGCTCGTGGAATTTTTAGGTATCTGGAACGATATTTTTCCCATAACATCACTTTCAAACTGCTTGCAAAATTTCGTATTTGGTTTTTCCAAAGTCTTGAACCTTTAATTCCTTCGAAAAAATTCGATTTAACAAGTGGAGACTTGCTTTCCCGTGCTACCGAGGATGTCGAAAGCCTCGAACATTTTTATGTCCGAGTTATTTCTCCACCTTTGGTCTTTCTTGGAATCTCTTTGCTTATGTTCATACTTCTTGGAATTTTCGATATTCGGTATTCTTTTATTTTCTCAATCCTTTTCGTTGGCTCTGGAATTGGAATACCAATTTTAACATTGATTTTAAGCCGAAAAATAGGTATCGAACTTGTCAATTTAAAAGCAATAATCGAAGAAACAACGGTTGACTATTTTCAAGGCATTAAAGAACTTTTGGTTTACGATTTATATGAGAACTGGAAAAAAGAAATTCTATCGCTACAAAACCAAATTTTGGCTTTGGAATCCAAAATGAATAAAATTCAATCCTTAAACGAAATTTTGGCTGGCTTGTTTATGAATTTAACAGTTGCGGTTTTGCTTTTCGTCGCTATTCCTGATGTTAACACTGGTAAACTAAACGGAATTTATCTTTCTGTAATAACAATTGGCATAATGGCTTCCTTTGAAATAATCTCACAGATGCCTCTTGCTTTTCAATATCTTAGCAAAAGTTTTGAATCGGCAAAAAGACTTTACGACATTCTGGAGTTACCTTACGCTGAACCCAAAAAAGCAGTTTCGCCAAATATTATCAATAACAATTTTTACAACTTAAAAGTCCATAATCTAAATTTTTCCTACGATGGAATTAGAAATACACTTTCGAACATAAATTTCGAATTGAAAGAAAGAGAGAAATTAGCTATTGTTGGTACAAGCGGTGCGGGAAAATCAACACTTGCAAATATTCTTGCTGGATTGCTTCCCCCAGATTCAGGAGAAATTCTTATTGGCAATACTTCATATTATGACTTAGCACCAGAACAAATAAGACAAATTATCTCTTTGGTACCACAAAAAGTTCACCTTTTTGCTGGAACAATCAGAGAAAATTTATTATTTGCAAAACCCGACGCCACCGAGGGAGAAATTTTAGAAGCATTACAAATGTCTCAGCTTCAGAGTTTCATCGAACGCCTACCGAAAAAGCTCGACACATACATCGCCGAACTTGGCAACAATCTTAGTGGGGGCGAGATTAAACGAATTGGGATAGCCCGAGCTTTGCTTCGTAACACTCCTATCATTATTTTCGACGAGGTAACTTCGCATCTCGACCCATTTACAGAATCTGCTATTTTAGATTCGATACTCAAAATCTCAAAAGAAAAAAGCATAATCTATATTACACATAGGTTGACAAGAATGGATATTTTCAACCATATTATTGTCATCCAAAATGGTCAGATTGTTGAACAAGGGAAACATTCGGAACTAATAAAACATGGATTTTACTATTCAAAACTTTTCTATTCTTTTGCAAAGAGATTAGAATAAAACTTTTAAAGTATTTTAAGTATTTTTCACCAAAGCTTCCAATAATATTAATGGGCAATTAAGCCACCATAGAAGCCAGGGATTGAAACAACGATGAAAATAATAAATCCGATAATTAAATGGTACTTGTGAAGCTTGGAATTGAAAAGGAATGCTGTCCAAAGCAACGAAAGTGTAGCTGTTGCATATCCAAACTTTTCGTGTATTTCAACTAAATATTCCTTTGGCGTGTTTTCGAATGCTTCCTCTTGGAATTTCCCCGTTACAATTGCCAAAATTGATGTAAAAAATGCAATTGGAACCAATAATTTAACCCGAAATATGCAATTAAAAGATTTAATTTTTTGTAATTTTAACAAAAATAATAGGTTGCAGGGATGAAAGAATTAACTAAAAAAGTTGAGCAG
>RCNO01000065.1 GCA_003731685.1 Bacteroidetes/Chlorobi group bacterium MS-B_bin-24 | reverse complement strand
AAGCCTTTGCTTCGAACCTTAAATGCTTTCGCAGTTCAACTCGGGCAAAAGCACCGTAACAGTGGTTCCTTTGCCTTCTTCGGATTCAATCTCGATTTCGCTACCAAGAAGCTGAACCATCAATTTGGCATTAAACAAACCAAGACCTAAACCTTCGTAGCGACGAGCAAAATTTTAGGTAATTACTCGATTTATTCCTCCTATGCATTTACGGTGTAAATACATAGGTCTGCCCCTACGATGGTGATAATGCTGGTATTGTTGGGAATTGTGTTTTGTTGTAAGGGCGAATAATTATTCGCCACTACAAGATATTAAATTATTTGGTTGCTTTACCCAAAACCTCGTTCGTGACCCGCACGGAATTCATTACAAAAAGACATCGGATGTTTGCGAAACATCCGATGTCTAAGTAAGTTATTTAGGTGCAATTTATTAATTACTTCAACAATAGAGCAAATTATGATATTATGATAGATTTTAAAGTTCAAATGTAGGGCTGATAGTGTTGAGCAATTACCTAATAAACTTAAAACTTTCCTATAACTTTATTTCAATAAAGATTTTTATTTAGAATATTGAATACGAAAACTGACGAGCCTTGTAGGCGCCAAGTTGCCAACCATTTCGGCATAATAATAATCGAGGGCGTTTTGGATACTCAACTGCAAGTTCAGTGGCAATCTAAATTTCGTTAAATCGCAACCAATGGTAAAATCGAGAACGTAAATTGGGACAAGGGCATCGTAATCGGGAACTTGAAGCCGAAGCATTTCATCCACTCGAACAATTTTACTAATGTAGCGGAAATCAAAATTTGTTGTGAAAATACCCAATGGAACTCCCAACGAAGCAATAAGACTAAACTTGGAACGATACTTTAAAACTTGCATATCTTTTAAATCCTTCGGTTCAAGGAAAGTTGCTCCAAGTTGGAAGAAAACCTTTTTGAAAATCATTGTTTTGAGGGAAATCTCGCTACCCCAAATTTGTGCCCGAGTAATATTATCGAAAATAATTATAGGGCGAGTTTCTTGCTTGAAAGTTGGTTCAATCAAATCATTGTAATAAGAATAAAATACAGAAAAATCCAAAATCACTGGCAAAACCGGAGTATCGAACTCCAACAAAGTGCCCAACTCTGCCGACCATGAAACCTCGGGCTTCAAGTCAAAATTAGGCACGACCTCGAAGCCTCCGTACTTAACCGAGGCAAATCGTTCAGCAAGCGAAGGACTTCGAAAACCTCTTCCAACGGAAAATCTGATGCTCTTTTCTTTATCTATGAAATGTGTTATACCAAGCTTGGGCGAGAACTCGATATATTGTTTTGCAGAATCCGTTTTCTCGATGTCCAGTCGACCACCAAAATTTATTGTGGAGTTCCAAAAGCGAGTAAGTTCCAATTGTGCAAAAGCCGAAAACAAATTCTGCTTGTTGTTGCCATAAATATTAGAATTAACAAAATTGTTGGTAACACTTATTCCATAAGTTAGCAAAGAATTATTCCCGAAATGTGTGTTAAATTGGACTTCATTATTAAAGGAATATGCATCGGTTTTCCTGTATTCACGGTGAGAAGGGTCGAGTTTGGTTTCGAGCGAGGTGTTGTAAATCGAGGATTTAAGATTTGCAAACGTACTCGGCGAAAAAATGAACTTCGCATCGAGCGAGAGATTTGCTTTCGATGAAATAAGGTAGCGAGACAAATCCGTTCCAGTTGGCGGGCGTGTTGCACTATCGAGGCTATTCCAGTAAACCCAATCGTTGCGTTTATCTGTGCTGTAAAATCCCAAAAGAGTTATTTTTCCGTAAGTTCCAAGATTTCGATTTAATTTTACAAACAAGTTCCCACGGGTGCTTTTGTCAAATTGGCGATAACTTTCATCATTAACGAAGTTAAAAGAGGCAAGGAACCTGAAAAGTTTCAAATCAGAAGAGGCAAACCCACTAACAACAGTTTTAGTGGTCAATTTATCGGTATATATCCATTGTTCATACTTTGGTTTGGTGTAAATCCCACTTTGTAGTTTAATAGAATAAATCAAAGTATCGGTCGGCTCACGCGTCAAAACATTAACAACCCCACCTATAGCACTTGAGCCATAAAGCCCCGAGCCAGCCCCTTTTACAATTTCGACACGTGAAACAGCATCGTTGGGAATGATGTCGTATTTGGGGTCTGCATTGTCGCCCGAAAGCATTGGTATTCCATCGATAAGATAGGCTACTCTCGACCCGACACCAAAAGAAAACCCCGATGAGCCACGAATGTTTATATTGTCCTTATTTACAATGACCCCGGGAACATACCGCAAAGCCTCGTCGAAACGGGCATAGTTCCTGTTCGACAAGAATTCGTTTGGTACGACAGAAACGCTAACGGGAACTTCTTGCACAGTTTGGATTCTTTTCGTAGCCGATACAATTAGTTCATCGGTTCGAATAATTTTCGGCAAAAGACGGAATACCAATGTATCGTTGTTAGAAATCGACACCAAAACTCTTTGAGCCGAATAGCCAACATAGGAAACAATAAAAAAGTATTTTCCTTTTGGAATTTTTTTCAAAGCAAAAAAGCCCTTTTTATCGGCAACTGCACCATAATTTGTTCCTTCCAAACGAACTGTTGCACCGGGCAAAGGCTTTGAGTTTGTGGAATCGAGAATATACCCCACAACATCGAAGGAACTGGCTTTCGAAAAGGCTACAGAAAGCAACAAAATCAAGATAAATATGACTCTCATAACTAAAACGGTTGTTTTGGTAAATTTCTGAAATCTACTTTGATATCAACCCCCGAAATTGTTTTGCCCGAAGGGACGAAAAGCTTCTTTGGGGTTCTTTCGTAAGTTGTATCATCGGAATAAACACCAGCAACACGCCATTCCATAATCGTGCCATAACGATATGCACAAACAAGATAACTTAAATCAACCGGAGGCTTATCGATTTTTAAAACATAAGGAATAGTATCGATAAAACGGGGAAGAGTGTCGGTGAAATATGCTTCTCCCGAAAGAATTTCACCGATAATATCTGTGGGAGGAAACTTTTTGAAACCAACCACGCGAAGTTCGAGTATTGAATCCGCCAATGGCCAAGATTTTCTTCCCGAAATTACCAGAACATTACCTTTGATAAACGATTCGACACTTTTATTCATTGTGGGGTCAAGTCCCTCTTGACAAGACAAGAGGAAAAATAATGGAATGAACAAAATCAATATACTATTGCAAACTTTTTCAAACTTGAACTTATCCAATTTTCCCCGATTTGTTTACGAACACGAAAATAATAAATTCCAGTCGAAAATTTATAATTCTGTTGCATTAAATCAATTTGAAATCCACCTTTCCAACTATCGTTTACAAATTCCCCAATTTTGTTCAGTTGAGTATCGAACAACTCAATTACTGTACCTCTGCCGATATTTGCAAAAGTAACAACATCGTTGTCTTTTAATCTTACAGGATTCGGATAAACAAAAGCATTTTCAATATCGTTCGCTTCGCGAGTTATACAAATCGTATTGTATGGAGGATGAATATATCTTGTGCTGTCGACATTGTAAATTTTTCCAAGAGAAAGATAAAAATCTTTGCCCAAAGAATAAATATTTGGAAAGCTTGCAATTTCAATGACAATTGTTGTGGGACTGACAAGTTCAATTCGTTCAATTTTGCCAAAGGGAACAATTTTGTAGTTTTCTGAATTCAGTGCAGAACTGGGGTCAAGCTTTTCCCCAAACTCAATTTCAAATGAATGCAAAGAAAGAAAAGTAAATCGCCTGAAAATTAGCAATGAATCCTGAATCGGATTGAATTCAATTTTAAATTTAAACGTATCGGGAAAGGAAAAGTTGCCAAAATAGTCCCGAAATTTCGCAATTTCGAGACGATAGGTTCCATTATCTAACGAATGCGAAAAGGAAATAATCAACACCGTATCGTTAGCAACAGACAAACTGCTAAAATCGACAAAACTGTTGTTTTTATCAATAATTTTAACGGCATCGTCGGGCACCTGATGAGGCAACTTGCCCGAAAAGTTCACAAATATTTGATTTGGTTTAAGCACAATCACATTCAAAGGCTTTAAAGCAACAGTATCAACAATCAAAATCTCCGACGATAGTTGGCTGGGAAGATAATTATTAGTTGTGTCCACAGCACTTACGTAAAAAGAAGAAGTGCCAGAAAGAATAACTCGGGAAAAAGAAAGTGTATTACATCTGCTTTCCTGAAATAATTCCAAATTATTCAGAGTCGGAACAAATTTAAAAATCTGGTATTTATTTGCATTTGGAACTTTATCCCATTTTAAATAAACAGTATCGTTAATGTCAATCCAGCCGTCAGAATTGAGCGGGCTCGAAAGAATTTTATCACTTTCGAATTGATAAAAATGCAAGCCGTCCCATCGGGATATTCCAAATTCTGGAATGCCATCGCCGTCGAAATCATCCGAAACGACAGAGTTGGAATAAACATAAGGCAACCAGAATATTGATTTCCAAGTTCCATTTTCCAAATCAAATTTTAGGACATAAAAATTTGGGAAAAGCGAAACTAAAAGCTCATCCCCAAGTTGATTATCAACATTGCTGGATGTAATTCCATTCCTGTAAAAAATCCCTTGCGGAGTTGCCCCAACTCTTGCCCCCCAGAAATTCATCAACTCTTGTAAACTATAAGAATTATAACCATCAGAATTTAAAGCTAAAAGATTCCAAATTGTGCTGTTTTCAACATCAAAATCAGCATTCATAAGATTTTTGGCTTGCAATAAGAACAGAGTTGGCTTCTTTTGGTCTGCATAAATTTTTCCAACGCAAGTTGTAAAGGAGCCAGTCTCTCCTTCCAGTTTCAATTTGTATTCAAACGAAAAGGTTAAGTTCAGAGGCTCAAGTTGATAAATCAACAGATAGCCTATGGTTGTAATAAATACAAATTCGGTTTTACCATCGCCGTCAAAATCACCTATTTGCAGATTTGGTTTAGTCCCAATTCTCCCCAAAGTATCGGGACAAGAAAGCAAAGAAATTACTTTGTATTCTTTCCCATCGAAACTCAAAATTTTAAAACCATAATCATCGAAACAGATTAATTCATCTTTGCCATCATTGTTTATGTCAAAGAATTGTGATGCCCAAAGAATCTCGTCCGTTTTGCTCTGAAAAAGAATTTTACCAAAAAAGTTTTCCTCGTTTGGCTCGAAAACCACAGTTTTCCCATAACTTGTAGTTAATATCTCATCATAATTGTTTGAGTTGGAATTACCAATATCCAAAGTGACAAGAGCTTCGGGGAAAACAGACTTTTCTACAAATTGGCTATCGTTGAATTGATAGTATCTCAAGTCGCTCCATTGCAAGTTTTTGTAAGGATTTAATAAAATTCCTTTTCGATTGATCTGCCTCACAGAAATTGGACGCGTGAAAATATAGGATAACGGCAGAACGTTGAATTTGCTCTTAACAGGCCTTTGTTCAATCGCTACTTCTTTTGGGAAAACCAATGTATCGTATGCTTTCAATCCAGAACGGCTTGTTAGTTCAATGTAAATTTTACAATTCTGGTAGGATGTTTGCAAATCAGCAGGGATTGGCAATGGCAAAGAATGTGCAGTCGAATAAAATTGGTCTGTAAATGTTTTAATCTTCGCTGAATCTTTAACAATACTTACTTTGAGATACGAAGGGAGATTGGTTTCGAAAACTGCTATGGGTAAATTTTTTCCTTCGAATATTGTATTAACAATTCGAGAATTCTTAATATTAAGTTTTGTATCATTCGAAAACACATAGAACTTCACTGCACCTGCAATTTTATTTTGATTCATTAGATTTGCTGTAAGTTTAATCAAGTATTCGCCTGTTTCGAGTGAACGCAAATCTATAAAAACAGAATCAAGAATGGATTGATTTGTTTGTTTTAAAATAACATTTTTGACCAACGTTGTATCATTTCGGAAGATTTGCAAATCATAACTTTCGAAAAAAGGGGAGTAAATGCTAAAAATTATTTTCAAAAAATTTTCCTCATCTTTGTTTATTTCCCGAAATTCAGAAGGAGAAATAATTTGACATTTTGAAGAGCCAACAAATTCCACCGCATTTCCCGCATCAACAATGCATTGTCCAAAGGATTTTTTGTCGTTTTCAAGTTTTTTGCCAGTAGCCTGCAAAATCGATTTAATTTCACTTATGGAGAGATGATTATTAATTTCGAGCATCAAAGCAATAGTACCAGCGACAATTGGAGCCGAAAATGAAGTTCCATTCACATATTTATATGAATTGTTCAAATCGAGAGTGAAAATTTCATAGCCCGGGGCAAAAATATCTACCCGTTGCCCATAATTGCTACTTCTTCCAATCTTCCCTTGCGGATTAGTTGCGCCGACACTTATGACCTCGGGGTAGCCCGAAGGATAATGGTCAACGATNTCGCCATCATTGCCAGCCGAAGCAACCATAATGCATCCTCGCGAATAAGCAAATCGGATTGCATCGTGAAGCAATTTAGAATCGAAACGACTACCAAAAGAAAAATTCAAAATTTTAACATTATTCAAAGCTGCATAAATTATTGCCGAAGCAATGTTGCGAACTTCTGCATTTCCCGCAAGGTCGAATGCACGCAGGGCAACAATTTTTACCCCCGGGGAAACCCCAACAATCCCTGTGTCGTTAATCCCGGCAGCGATAACCCCCGCAACCATCGTCCCGTGCCCATTTTCATCAAGAGGTACCGGGTCCGGAAAATTAAAATCTCCTATATTGCCAAAGCTTTGGTCAACAAAATCAAAGCCAATAACATCGTCGACGAAACCGTTTCCATCATCATCCAATCCATTCAAGTCGCCTTTCAAGCCATTAACTTCGATTGTGTCGCTCCAAGGTTCAAATTTTCCATCTCCATTTATATCTTCTTTCGAATTAATCCAAAACTGATTAGCTAAATCCGTGTGTTCCAAATCAATCCCTGTGTCGATAATTCCTACAACAATCCCCTTGCCTGTTGTTTTTTTCCATACATCCTTGACATTAATAGCATCCAAATACCATTGATTACCCAAAAAAGTTTCCTTGCTGAATTCATCAGACTTTTCGATTGTAAAAACATAATTTGGTTCGATGAATTCTATTTCANCCTTGGAAACGAGCTGCGAAATAAGTTCTTTCCCGAAATCATNTTTTGTTTCNACGACCAAATAACTCGAAAGTTTACGGAGTATGTCNTCCTGCTCGGATGTCAGGATGTTGTTGTCCTGACTTTTGAAATCATCAATAACTTTTGCAAAAGGCAATTCGTTCAATTTCAACGACTGGAACTTGGCTTGGTTCAGTAAAAACTCTTTTTTCGCCAAAGGCGAACGAAACTTAACAATAAAAGAATCTCCGAACAAACAAACGGGAGAGTAAAAAACTAGGATTAAAATTAATATAAGCTTTATTTTACTCATAAAACGAAATTTTTAACTTTTAGAAACGAAATTATGGTATTAATATTAAAAAGTTTGGTAGTTGAACAAATTCTACTTATATTATTTTTTTCAAAGGTGTAATATGAAAAAATTCCTTCCAATCCTAATTGCTTTTATCCTATTAAGTTTTCTCTCTTGCCAGAAAGCCGAGGGACCAAATTCACTTGGCGGAGACCCCAAAACTGGATTCACAAATGTTGGGGACACAACCAGTGCTCATTTCGGATTGCAACAAATTGGGCTTGGCAACGATTATCTTTCGGT
>RCNO01000064.1 GCA_003731685.1 Bacteroidetes/Chlorobi group bacterium MS-B_bin-24 | reverse complement strand
AAACACTTTACGGCACCATTGCCAAAACATTTTCAAAATCTGCTAAAGTTCAAATTGCAACATACAAAAAAAATTTCAAATTTCCAAATTTTTTTTAAAAATTTTTTGATTTCTTTTTTCATTTATCGTATTACAGCAATTGCCCTATTCCAAATTGTCCAGAATGCGATTGCCAATTAGGATTGCTCCATCCAACGGAGTTCCCAAAGGTTTAACAATTCGGTATCGTTTATCCTTGCGGATTTCGCTTTCGAGCATCCTGCCGAGCAGGCTTTTCGACTCCACAATCCCGCCAAGAAGAGCAACATCGACTTGCTTCGATTTAAAATAGGGGAAAAGTGCATTAAGCAATTCAACAAGGTGCAAAGAAGACCGGTTGATGATGTCCATACAGACCTCGTCGCCGAGTTCGGCACACCGCATAACCGTCGGAGTAAGCATTTGGTATTCAAATGTTCGCTCGGCATAGGCTTTGACAATCGTTCTGGGGTTGTTTATGTCAATCAGAGGGTTAAAATCGGCTAACATATTTGTCAGCATAGTGGGTTTGCCTCTGCCATCGAGAGCGCGCACGACTGCGGTCAGCCCTTCGCGACCAATCCAAGCCCCGCTACCCTCGTCGTCGAGTTCAATTCCCCAACCACCGCAACGAACGAACTTATCCTTGCCAATCTTGCCAATGGCAATCGAGCCAGTGCCAACGATAAGGACAATGCCATTGTTCCCGCCGAAAGCCCCTTCGACAGCAATTTCGGCATCGCTGGTGATGATGACATCGCTCAAAGGAATGTTCTGTGTTCGAGCCAGAGTTTTCAAAAGATGGGTCGAGCGTTGCTTTTCTTCATCGAGCCAAACGCCAGCCAAACCTGCAACAACAATATCGACTTCGCTTGTGTCCAGTTCGGCTTGGTCGCAAAGGTCTGTGATTATCGTAAGCAAACGCTCGCAAGATTCGCCCACACCAACGGAACCTACGCGAGTAGTTCCAACAGTAGTTTGCGAAAGGATTTCGTCCCCTCGTTTTAGTATTGCTCGTGTCCGCGTCCCCCCACCGTCGATTCCAATTATCGTATAATCATATTTACTCTGCATAAAGTCTAATCTTTGTCAATAAATCGATAAAATATCACAAAATCTATGCCAACAAAAAGCAAAATTAAAAAGTTATAGCGGTTTGAACATCTTTTCATTAATTTTGCTTTTTTGCATAAGGCTCTATGATTATTATTAGATATGTTTTGCGACAGTTTTTCCAAATTTTGATTTTTGCCCTTCTGGCATTGATTTTGATTTTTATCATTGTAAATATGATAGAAAATCTCGATGATTTTATAGATAATAACGCAACTAGGGAAATAATTTTTCGCTACTATGTTTATTTTACTCCCGAAGTAATCAAGCTTGTTACTCCGATTTCTGTGCTGGTTGCAATACTTTTTTCGGTAGGGAGGATGTCCTCGTTGAATGAAATTATGGCAATGAAATCGGGTGGATTAAGCCTTTATCAACTAATCATTCCGTTCTTCATCATAAATCTTGCTTTGAGTTTCGCTTTGCTCTATTTCAATGGTTGGGTCGTTCCCCGTTCAAACGAAAAGAAATTTATTATCGAAAAAAAATACTTAAAAAAGGAAGTAGGAACGGCAACAATTTACAACTTTTTCTTTCGGGACAATCCAACGCGAAATGTGTCGTTCCAATACTACGACCCCGAGGAGTTAAAAGGGCAATATATTTTCGTCGAGGAATTTACTTCGCCCGAAAAACCACGAATCACCAAACGCATCGAAGCAAAATCTTTTCGTTGGGATGCAAAAAACAACCGTTGGGTTTTCTACGATGTTTTGGTTCGTGATTTCCTCCGCCCTGTCCCCGAAATTAATGTAGCTGATTCGGTTTTCTTTCAATTAAGGATAAAGCATAATGAGTTGTTGAAATTGCAGAAAAAAGTCGAGGAAATGAATTTTACCGAGCTTCGAGAGTACCTC
This sequence comes from Bacteroidetes/Chlorobi group bacterium MS-B_bin-24, assembly GCA_003731685.1. GTDB lineage: Bacteria > Bacteroidota > Ignavibacteria > Kapaibacteriales > UBA2268 > Naka2016. Next base: position 6,436 of record RCNO01000064.1, on the reverse strand, counting down.
GATTTGCTTTCGAAAGGGGGCAGGGACGTTCGCCGGCAAATGATTCGCTACTATTCGGGCTATGCTTTTCCCTTCTCTTGCACGATATTGGTGCTTTTTGCTGTCCCTTTTGCTTCGATAAAGCGACGCGGCGGAATTGCATTGCAAATTGCTGGGGCGATGACTTTCTCGTTCCTTTATCTATTTTTTACCGAGATTGGTCAAATTCTTGTTTACACAACATCGTTGCATCCCGCTTTTGGCGGATGGATTGCAAATTTCGTTTTCGCTCTTTTCGGAATTTTTGTATTAATTTATGTTAGGAAATAATGGTGCGAAAATTCTTACTTTTTGCATTAGTTTTCGCTTTAATCAATGTTGAACCTTTAAAAGTTCAGGATAGCGAAACCAAATTTTTCGAAAAGTTTGTGGCTGAACTTCGTCAAGAGAACCTGCAAGATATGCCGTTTGGTGAGCTGGTCTGTCATATTGGGAAAAAATTTCTCGGTTTTCCCTATCTGGCGGGTTCACTCGAAAAGGGGAAAGATGAGCAATGCGTTGTAACTTTCGCAGGATTCGATTGTGTAACATTTTTCGAAGTTACACTTGCTCTGGCTCGAATTACCAAAACGGGGCGAACAGAATTTGCCGACCTGCTTCGGGAAGTGCAACGCTCGCGTTATCGTGAAGGCAAGGTGATTGATTATGCTTCTCGTTTACATTACTCCGCAGATTGGATTTGGGACAATATTGCCAAAGGAATGGTTCGAGATAGGACAAAGGAATTGGGCGGTGTGCCAATTCGCTTTGATGTGAACTATATGTCTGCGAATCCCGATTTGTATTCAGGATTGAAGAACCAGCCCGAGCAGATTGAAAAAATCAACCAAGTTGAGCAGGAGATTTCCGAAAGAACATATTACTACATCCCGACGGCAAATGTCTCTAAAATCGAATCGAAGTTGAAATCGGGCGATATTATCTTTTTCGTGCTCGACTCTAGTGGACTCGATTACAGCCACGTTGGTATTTGTTGCGTCGAAGGGGCGGAAACCAGACTACTGCATAGTTCTTCGAAGGCAGGCAAGGTGGTTTTGGACAAGAAAATTTCGGAATACTGCAAAGCACACAAGAAAATAAAGGGAATAACAGTGTTAGAGCCATTGATGGGCGGGAGATAGCACTCTTTTCCGAACTTTTCAATTTGATGATTGAAAAGCCAGAATAACACAAAATAATAGAAGGTTCAAAAGCATTTTAACTTTTCGAATAAAGATTGAGACAAATCGGCAAGCGACGTGTTATTGTTTGCGTTTTACTGTAAATTCTTCTTGCATCGGTTGGGTTTTAAATTGATTTAGTAAAAAATCTTACCTATTTGTTCCGAAAATTATGTCCCAAAGTGGGGAACTGACGCCGAAGCGGGAATTTTCGGACTTATAGTGGTGTTTCATATGGTGCGTCTTGATTTTCAGCAACAATTTGTTCCGTATTGGGAAATGGTGGACTGCATAGTGAATTGTGTCGTAAATTACGTAACCCAATACAAAGCCAGCAAAAAACGGCAAATGAGTTGGGTCAGGGAATATGGATTTGAAGAGGTAGAAGAAGAAAAATGCAAGCGGAATGCTAACCGAAGGTGGCATCACAAGCCTTAGTGGGTCGCGCGGGTAACTGTGGTGCACGCCGTGAAAAATGAAATGAATGCGCTGACCCAGCTCGCTTTTAGGTTCGTAATGGAAGACAAACCGATGCAAAAGATACTCAACAAATGTCCAAGCAAAAATCCCAGCAACAAAGAAGAGAAAAACCAATCCAAATTTAATACTTGAAAAAGAAAAATAAAGCGAAACAGTCACTACAGGAAGATACAACAGCATAGGCACATACCAACTTACCTTCGAAAAGGCTTCGAGCAGGTTATTTTTAAATAGCCTTGGAGTTACTCTTTCGTTCGATAAAACTTTAGACATAGTTCCATCAAAATTATCAATTAAAGTAAACGATGAAAAAATTATATTATTTTTAAACTTTTGTTTGGGGAGATATTTGAATATGCTGGAATTAAATCAAACCGAAGTTTAATCAGACATCGGACATTTTTGAAACATCCGATGTCTGGAAAATTATATTTTCATCGTTTCGGGGTCTTAAAATTTTACTGAGGTCTGCGATACAGCAAATTTAAGAACTTTTAGGTACTGGTGGCGGGGAATTTCGATTGCACCAAGCATTTGGGTATGAGGGTTGATGAATTGTGAATCCAAAAGGATAAAGTTTTTGGCTTTTAAATGTTCAACAAGATGATAGAAGGCAACCTTCGAAGCATTGCTAACTCTGGAAAACATCGATTCTCCGAAGAAGGCGGCATTAATCGAAACGCCGTAAAGTCCGCCAACAAGTTTGCCATCGATGTATGCTTCGACTGAATGGGCAAAGCCCATCCAATGAAGATTAATGTAGGAGTTTATGATTACTTCGTTAATCCAAGAGTCTGGACGATTTGCACATTCAAGGATAACTTTTTCAAAATTTGTGTCGAATTTTATTTCAAATATATTTTTCTTAAGGATTTGTCTTGTGGAGTGGGAAGGCTTTAAACTATAAATTGGGAAAATTGCACGAGGGTCGGGCGAAAACCAATGGATTTTGCCTGTATCGGGGTCTGCCATAGGGAAGAACCCGCTTCGATATGCATCGAGCAGAAGCAAAGGGTCAATTATTTTGGGGAACAGTTTATCCATTTTCTCTAANTTCACTCCANAACTTTAAAAAGTAAAGACGAATCGCCATAACTTAAAAATCTATAATTGTTGTNCAAAGCTTCGGTGTAAATTCTNTTCCAATCTTTACCAACAAAAGAATAAATAAGCAAAAGCAATGTGCTTCGGGGCANATGAAAATTGGTTATCAAGGCATCGAAAAATTTTATTCTGTATCCGGGAGTAATAAACAGTTGAGTTGAACCATAAATTGAGCTAAGCTGTTGCTTTTCCAAAGTTTCGATTAGAAATTCCAGCGATTCGGCAGGATTTAACAATGGGCTATAATTCCTCCAAATAAACTGCTCAATGTCTATTGGCAAAGTTAATGTTTTATCTTTTTGTGTAACTATTTTTTGCACAAGCCAATAAATTGATTCAAGCGTTCGAACGCTGGTTGTTCCAACTGCCAAACAAATCTGCTGAGGAGTTCTATTTTTAAAAAAGGACAAAATCTTTTTCAGCGTGGCCAACTCAATGTGGAATTGCTCGGAATGCATTTTGTGCTCGAAAATATTCCTTGTTTCGATTGGCTTAAAAGTGCCAAGCCCAATGTGTAAGGAAATATCGGCGAAATCGACACTATTAACTTTCAGTTTTTCGAGGACACTCTCGGTAAAATGAAGTCCGGCTGTGTGGGAGGCAACCGAGCCGGGAACTTTGCTATAAATCGTTTGGTAGCGGATTTTGTCGATATCCTCGTCGGCTCTGGTGATGTATGGGGGCAAAGGAATTCGCCCCAAAGAAGTGATTAAAGTAGCAAAGTCGATATCCTCGCTCCAGCGAAACTCAACTAATGTCCCTTCAGGGTTCTTCTCTTGAATTTTTGCTACAAGATTGCCCTCGTGCATCTGACTGTTTAGGGGGAAAAGTTCTAATCCCGCTTTTAAATTTCTGCCCCGAAGCAAAGTTTTCCAAGTGCAAACATTTTTTGAACTTAAAGCAATTTGTGGGTCTGGCGACGGAGAGACTGGTTCAAGGAGAAAAATTTCCACTCTTCCGCCAGTTGGCTTTTGGAAAAACAAACGAGCAGAAATGACTTTCGATACGTTACGAACAAGTAAGCTCCCCGAGGGTATCAACACGGGTATTTGATAAAAAAGCAAATGCTTTATTTTTCTTTCCTTGTCGAAAAGGAGCAGTTTGCTATGGTCTCTTTCTACCGCTGGGTAAAGAGCTATCTTCTCCTTCGGCAAATCGTAATCAAAGTCTTCAAGTTCAAAATGTTCCACTTTACAATTTTATTATGTATTAGAGAAAAACGAAAAAGGTTGAAAAAAAATGGATTAAATTTGTATTTTTTATCTTTAAGGATTTTAGATTTTCGATAGTTTAATGGATGAGAAATTAATTTCCTTGATAATTCCCGTATATAACGAAGAAGAAAGGATTTCCCGTTCGTTGGAAAAGATTCTGGATTTTTTCCGAATGCATAATTTTCGATACGAAATTGTTGTTGTCGATGATGGTTCCACCGACAATACTTTGGCTGAACTCGAAAAGTTTTCAACAGAGATAAAAGTCATAAGTTATAAGCCGAATCGGGGGAAAGGTGCAGCAGTTCGAACAGGTATGCTATCGGCAAAGGGCGATATTCGGGTATTTTCGGATGCAGACCTTTCGACCCCAATTCACGAGATTTTCAAGCTCATCGAAAAAATCAATCTTGGTGCAGATGTTTGCATCGGAAGTCGGGCGATTGACCCAAGTCTTATCAAACTGCATCAACCTTTCTATCGTGAATTTATGGGGAAAACATTCAATAAGTTTGTCAAGGCTTTTGTTATGAAAGGAATCGACGACACCCAATGCGGGTTTAAGGGCTTTACTTCGAAGGCTGCGGAATTAATTTTCCCAAAGACTAAAATCGATGGCTTTAGTTTCGATGTTGAAATCTTGTATTTAGCCAAGAAATTGGGGCTACGAATCGAACAAGTTCCTGTGGAATGGTATAACGATAGAAGGACAAAGGTTAATCCTATTCGGGATTCTTTTGAAATGTTTTTGGAGTTGTTTAAAATAAGGAAACTCCATTCAAACACATTTTCGGCTGATGAAAGCATTGAGTTTGATTCCAGTAAAAATAAGACTTAAAGAAGATTGGGAGCGAAATCTTTTCTTTCTTGCCTTATCGCAATTTATAGTGATGGCGGGGATGAATGCTTGCGTGCCTTTCCTTCCGCTTTACATTCGTGAACTTGGAGTTTCGGGCGAAAGTGCAGAAAGGTTTTGGAGCGGAATGGTTTTTGCCGGACCCTACTTTCTTTCAGTGATATTTGTACCAATTTGGGGGAATCTTGGCGACCGCTACGGCAGGAAGCTTATGATAATCCGGGCAATTCTTGGGCTTTCGCTTGCTATGTTTCTGATGGGTTTTGCTCGCGATGTTTGGCAACTTTTCCTGCTGCGTGTTTTCCAAGGAGCAACAAGCGGGTTCATCGCAGCGAATCTGGGTTTTACTGTTGCAAATACACCATCGGACCGAAAAGGCTATGCTGTCGGTTTCCTGCAAAGTTCACATTCGGCGGGGAGTATTGTTGGACCTTTGGTTGGCGGTTTTGTCTCCGACCTGTTCGGCTTCCGAGTTGTGTTCTTTTTGGTTGCAATGCTTTCGATTATCTCTGCAATTTTGATTTCCGCCTTTGTAAAAGAGATAAACAAAATCCACAACGAACACACCGAGGGTGTATTAAAAACTTTTCGGCAAGTCGCTTCGACCCCTTCACTTCGCTATCCGATGATTATGATTATTTTAGGGCAAATTGGCATATTTATGACTTTTCCTTTAATGCCTTTCTATTTAGAATATCTCGGAGCACCAAAGGGAATTTTAAGCACGCTTACAGGAATAGTAGTTGGCGTTGCAGGTGTTTTCAACATTGTTTTTGCACCTATTTGGGGGAAATGGAGCGACCGCAAGGAAATTGGCAATTTGATTCGCAAGTCCAGTTTGATTCTTTCGCTTGCAATGTTCCTTCACGCCGTAGCCTTCAATTACCTTTTGATTATTCCACTTCGAGTTGTGGTTGGAATCTGCTTGGCGGGGTTAGTGCCTTTGCTCTACACATATTTGGGGAAAATTGTCGACCCTGAAAAAGTTGGAAGCATAATGGGATTTGCCTCTTCGGCAAATCTTTTTGGTTCGCTTTTGGCATTTCTTGGCACTGCTTTAATCTCTCCAAATCTTAGTTTGCCATTGAATTTTGTAATTTCTTCTGCAGTGCTATTGATTGTGTTTGCATTTACCCCAAAATTGTCCCACAAGAAAACTGACAAGTAGGAGTAAATAATTATTGGTAATTACTCAATTTGTTCTAACCAAGCAAGTATAAAATGTTAATTTATCATTTCCAGATTATTCAGTAGGAGCGACCAGCCCGTCGCCCCTACAATCACTTTCCAGACATCGGATGTTTGCGAAACATCCGATGTCTTTTTACAGGGCAAGGGGAACTGCATCCTCTGCACAAGATTGCCAAAACTTCCACAAGCCCAAGCACAAATTGCCAAAGGCTTCCTCGACATTAAAATTTAACATCGCCTTCGCAATTTTTATTGAAACAGTTAGACTTAAAGAAATCAAAAAATTTTAAAAAAAAAAATTTGGAAATTTGAAATTTTTTTTGTATGTTGCAATTTGAACTTTAGCAGATTTTGAAAATGTTTTGGCAATGGTGCCGTAAAGTGTTTTCTAA
>RCNO01000063.1 GCA_003731685.1 Bacteroidetes/Chlorobi group bacterium MS-B_bin-24 | reverse complement strand
AGCTTGATGGCTCGAACAGCCATCTTAATATCGTTCGTTGCGGTCATTATGATTACAGGAACTGTATATCCTTGACTTCTCAACTGCTCGAGTATTTCTAANCCATTGTGCGGACCCAGAAAAATATCAAGNAGAATTATATCGGGAGAAATCAAATTGATGTCGTTTAATGCTTCCCCAGCATTTAANTAGGAAAACACGCGTGTATATTTNGTTGTCAAAGCATCTTTAATGGTTTTGTTCACCAGTGGGTCGTCTTCGATAATCAAAATTGTATAATTTTGCAACGCCATCGTAAATTAAAAATTTAAGTAAATCAAAAATAATACTTTTTTTTCAATTAGATTAAATCAACTTTGAGGAAATTTAATTGTTATTGCCGTTCCTTCGCCTAACCGACTTTGAACTTCGATAGTCCCGTTGTATTTATAAAGCAATTTCTGCGTAATTGCTAAGCCAAGCCCTGTTCCCGAAGGTTTTTTGGTAAAAAAGGGATTGAATATTTTATCCAAATCTTCTTCGGCTATTCCAACCCCATCGTCCTCAACCGTTAAACAAACCAACTTCAAGTTATTCTCGGGGTAATCTTCCACATAGGTTTTCAAAGTGATAGTCCCCTTTTTTTCGATTGCATCAATTGCATTAGTTATCAAGTTTACAATGATTTGTTGCAAATGTTTGGAGTCGGCAGATATCAACGGCAGGTCATTTTTTAAATCAAACGACAGTGTTATTTCCTTTTTTCTAAGCAAATGATTTATAAGGTCAAGTGTGCTTACAACGACGGTGTTAAGGTTGAGTTTTTCGATGAAAGGCTCACTTTGGCGCGAAAAACTCAATGTAACATCAATAATTTTCGAAATTCTTTCTACTCCTTGAAGCGCAGTATTAACATACGATAGCAACTCTTTATTTTCGGAAAGTGCACGCGAAAGAAGCTGCAAATTAAGATTTACCGCAGCCAAAGGATTGCGAATTTCATGCACCAATGAGGCNCTTAGTTGCCCAAGAAGAACAAGTTTATCGGCTTGAACAAGTTTCTCGCTCATCAAATATTGGTCAGANACATTTTTGANTGAAGCAATGATTATTTGCCTGCCATTGAGTTCCACAATGCGAGCGAAAATATCAACNAGAATTTCCCCAACTTCAGGACTGTCCAAAGTAAGTTCCGAGAAAACGCTTGGAGAATTTTCCTTCTTTGCTAACTTGATTATTCTGCGAAACTGTGGAAAAGAAATCTTTTCAACGTCATCTTCGGTGATTGCAAGAAGCTTTTTAGCAAACTTGTTCGCCGCCAGAAGTTTCCAATTGCTGGCATCGACCATCAAAATTGCTTCGTTTGCTTCTTGAAAAAATAACTTATAAAAATCGGATTTTTCGAACTCCATTTTTATTTTTTTGGTTTTTCAGGTTCTACATCAGGATTAGTNGGCANTTCAATTTTTGTGGAATCAGGCTTAGGTTTAAATTCATTCAAAGGATTCTTTGGCAAATCGATATTGGGTTTCAGGTTATCGGGCGAAAATATATCTTTAACATCTTTAAGCATTTTGCTTGGGTCTTTGAAATATTCTAAAGGATTTATTCCTTCGCTCTTGGTTTCTTTTTCGGTATCGGGTTTCAGAGGCTTTTGGGTTTGGGGAGCAAGTTCAAGCCCTTTCAATGGTGCGCCGGGCACTCGTGGAGGCAAAGTTCTTTCCTGCAAGGAATCCGGAATTGGTCCACCACTTTTCACAGCCAAATAGTAAGCAACAGCGTGATTAATATCCTGCGCATAGATACTTCCGGGATATTTATCCAAAAGAAGTTTATAGTAATAAAAAGCACTATCATAGTTAAACAATTTTCTTTCATAAAGGTAACCNATAACATACAATGCTCGCGGAGCNAATGGATGTTCGGGATAATTNAAATATAAATTTCTAAGTTGTGAAATNCCAAAATCATATTCCTTATTCTTNATAAGTCGCAAGCCCGACATTAAAAGCTCTTTCGTTGTATCCACAACAAAATTACTCGTATAGCCAAGCTCTTTCAAAACCTCCCTGCCAAATTCCGTAGTTGGATACCTCTCCACTATCAAATCTTTTAAGCTATCGGATAAGAAGAGATTTTTGTCTTGTACTACTCTTGCATAAGAATACAAATAGCGAGCAGAGTTTGTATCCTTCACAGGAGCAATAATTGAAGCAAGACGAAAATAGTACTCAGTTGAATCAACAAAGCCAAGCCTTTCGAAATTCGCTCCAAGTTCAAACAAAGTTCCAGCAAGAAACATTCGGGAAGTATCGCTAAGTTCCTCGCCTTTTTGATAACGCAAAAGTAAAGGCTCAGCAAATTTATATTTCTGCTCCCAGTTGTTCAAAAGATTATACATTTTATCCGCAGAAGCATAAACAGGAGTTCGAATGTTTCTGGCTCGGGCAAAATATTTTCGCGCTTCAAAATATTTCCCAGCATAATAATCTTTCAAACCTTTCTCGTAATAAACTGCCATCAATGGTGGAGAGGTTCGAAATGCNGAGTCGGCTTGGATTTCCAGCTTCTTAAAAGTAGCAGAATCGCCTTTCAACAAGGCAGAAAGCATAAATCCTGAGTGAGTATATTCTTTCCACTCCTGATATTTGCCATCGTTTTTGAGCATTTCTAAAATTTTTTCTCCTTCTTCGTATCTCCCAAGTCGAATATTCGACAATGCNTCGTAATATAGAGAAGANTANAGTGTTAGATAATCGGGAGAGAAATTTCGAACTTTTCTAAAATTATTCAGAGCGTCTTCCCAAAGCCCAAGNCGATAGTAAATCGAAGCCAATTCGAGTTGCCATCGAGCCCGAATACGATTGTCATCGCTCTGCAAAATTGCTTGCTTATATGGTTTTATGGCTCCTTCGATATCATTTTCGTAAAGTGCAAGGTCTGCTTGAAGACGAAACGCTTCCGAGAGTATATCGTATCGTTCCTTTTGCCAAGCAATATCAATTGTACGGGAAAGAAGAAGTTTGCCACTATAAAATTTTTTCTGAATCAATAAATTCTCGGCAAAAAGCAAGTGGGCATCGGGAGATAATTCTCCGTTGGGAAATTTATCTATCAATTCGCTACATTTAATTTGCGATGGNAGCCATTCGTTTTTGTAAAAATAGGACTTAGCCATCAAATACAATGAACCTTCGACATAGCTACTCTTGGACTTTCGCGACAAAATCTTGGAGCCTTTTATAATTATTGAATCCAACTTGGTCTTTACTGGCTGGAGTTTCATCGGTGGGACAATGAACTCCTGCATAAAAGGCGGTGGACCCGTCGTTATATCTTGAACAGGCTGTAATTCTTTGATTGGGAAATATACCTTTGGAGCAACTTTGANTTTCGTCTCTTGATATTCAAATTCATCTTCGGACTCTTTCATCAATCGCTGGGCGTTGTAGTATGTATTGAAATAGGTTGTGAAATTTTCATAATGGGAACAACCAAAAAAAAGATATATCGCAAAACAGCAGGCTAATATTACTTTTCCGTTCATTTATACCGAAAATTAATTAAGTAAGACTGCAAATTAACCAAAATATTGCTTTCGTTAAACTTTGACGAAGAAATAAAAAAATAATACATTTGAAAATTGCTCAATACAATCCACCCTATATTTAAACTTTAAAAATTTATCATAATTAGCTCAATTATTTGGTTAATTTATATATTGCACCCCAAAACATACTACCAAACCTTACAAAACAAATCGTTATAGGATGTAGTATTAGTGGAAAACATAAAGGAAAATGGGGTAACACAGGTTCCCCCTATGAGAATTTGTAAGTTTTTCAGACATCGGATGTTTAGCAAACATCCGATGTCTTGCAGTAATAAATTCCTTTTGGGTCACGAACGAAAGTTATCGGTCAAGCCAACAAATAATTCAATATCTTGTTGAGGCGAATAATTATTCTGACTTCATTACGTCATAACCAAAATCAGTTTTAATTTTGTTTTTTTGTTTAAAAATGAAATTAACATTATCAAGTGCCGATATATTAGTGTTTTTAATTTTCTACTTTTGTCTAACATTTCTTGGCTTTCTACCCTTAATACTTAAAAGAATTAACACCAAAAGCGAAGATTTAGAATTCATCTTTGCTGGAAGAAAATTAACGCTACCTTTTTTTGTTGCATCGCTGGTTGCCACTTGGTATGGCAACATTCTTGGAATTGGTGAATTTGTTTATCGCTATGGTCTTGTAGCTTGGTTCTGTTTTGGAATCGTCTATTACATTTCCGCCTTTTTCTATGCCTTGCTAATTACCAAAAAAGTGCATTTATCGAATGCATCGACCATAGCGGAACAAATTTCTGTAAAATTTGGCACAAATGCAGGGATTTTTTCTGCCATTGTTCAATTAATCATCTCTTTCCCAGCGGTGTATGTTCTTATGGTCGCTACTTTTATCAACTTACTAACAGGCATTAACCTATTCCTTTCCCTATTGATTGGAACTTTTCTGAGCTTCATTTACATTGGCTTCGGTGGGTTTAAATCCAATATTCTAACAAACACTTTTCAATTTTTTATTATGTATCTTGGATTCGGCATTTTTCTCTATTTCTCTTTACATTCAATTCACTTTGATTTGGGCTTTCTCGCTAACCTTCCTCCAACACACAAGAAATTTTTTGGTGATGTTTCGTGGCAATTTGTCTTCTCTTGGTTCTTCATTTCACTACAAACTTTTGTCGACCCAAGCTTTTACCAAAGATGTGTTTCGGCAAAATCAACCAGAACAGCAAGGAATGGCATTCTTCTTTCAATTGCCTTCTGGTTATTATTCGATTTTATGACGATAACCATTGGACTAATATCGCGGGCAACCTTGCCAAACATAGAACCTCTCTTTGCCTATCCATACCTGTTGGAAATAATCGTCCCCAGTGCTTGGAAAGGGTTTGTTCTCGTTTCAATGCTCGCTACCATAATCTCGACGATGGATAGCTACATCTTCCTTTCGGCTTTCATAATTGGCAACGATATTCTTGGTAAAATCTCAAAATTCAAAGCACAGAAATTATCCACAAGAACAAAATTTGGTTTAATCATTTCTGCTGTGTTTTCGACTGCTTTTGCTTTCTTTATTCCTTCAGCCATAGATTTAATATACAAAACCTCATCTATTGCAGTTCCTGCTCTTTTCTATCCGCTTTTGTTAAGCTTTTCGAAAAAAGAATTGCTCACAAATAGCCAGGTAACATTTTTGATTGCTTCATCTTCAATACTTACTTTGCTTTTTCTTTTATGCAAAGAATTTGCCTGTGGAAGCCTTTTGCCTTATCTTTTAAATCAACTATTGTATTTCGAGCCAATGGTATTTGGCTTTCTATGGTCAACAATCCTATTCGTATTTATGATTATTTTGAACAAAAAAGCAAAAATTTTTACCACCACCATTCAGGCTTAGTTTGCCTTAACATCAAATCATTCAATGCTATCTTTGGGTCAAGATTTTCGAATAATATTTCATAAACTTTTTTGGTAATTGGCATTTCCACATTTTGCTTTTGTCCAAGAAGATAAGCCGAAACAGTTGTATCTACCCCTTCGGCAACTGCATCCATATTCGAAAGGATTTCGTCCAATGTTTTGCCTTTGGCAATATTTTCGCCAACAAATCTATTCCTACTGTGCCTACTGATACAAGTAACTACCAAATCTCCCAGTCCCGAAAGCCCCGAAAAAGTCAAGGGGTTGGCTCCCAATGAAACTCCCAAACGGCTTATCTCTGCCAAGCCTCTTGTTATTAATGCAGCTTTTGTATTGTCCCCCAAATTCAATCCATCTATTATTCCCGCTGCAATTGCTATTACATTTTTCAAAGCACCGCCCATCTCGCACCCAATAACATCTTCGGATGAATAAACACGGAAATACGCATTGGAAAGCAAAGTTTGGACGGTCCGAGCCAACTCACGATTTTCCGAAGCCACAACTGTCGCTGTTGGGATTTTTGCCGCAACTTCTTCTGCGTGACTGGGTCCAGTTAGAACTGCGTAATTCTCCTCGGTGCAACCAAAATCCCACAGAATCTCAGAAATTCGCTTCAAACTAACCTTCTCTATTCCCTTCGCTACGTTCAAAATTGGTTTGGAACTCAAATTTACTTTGTTTTTTTCTAGGGTCTGGCGAATATATTGAGTAGGAGTTGCCTGAATTATAATCTCAGAATCAATTATTTCTTCCATACAATCAGTATATTGGATTTTGGAGCTCACAGGAAATCCGGGGAGATACTTTGTGTTTTCGTGCCTTTCGAGAATTTGTTCGATAGTGTCCTTTTCAAACGACCAGACCACAACTTGATTTTCTGTCTCCGCTATTAAATTTGCTATTGCTGTTGCCCAGGCACCTATACCCAAAATTCCAATTTTCATTTTAATTCTTGTTTTTTCTTAAACTTTATTAAATGGAACTTCTCGAATCTATTTTCAGTCCCTTGAATTATTCTTTTAACATTTTCCCGATGTGTGTAAAAAACTAATCCACAAAGGAGAATGGAAAAAACAATAAGAACATTAAAATTATCATATTGATAATTGAAGGCAAATTTTCGCAACAAAATTATCATTGGATAGGAAAAAGCAGCAGTCAAAGAGCCTAAAGAAACCCAACCGGAAGATAAAAAGAAAAATAGAAAAACCACCAAACAAATTCCAACTTCCAAAGGTGTGATTGCCAATAAAAAACCCAAAGCAGTATTCACTCCTTTCCCACCCCTAAATCCAGCAAAAACAGACCAAATATGACCTGCAATAGCCGAAAAACCAATTATTATCTGAATTGTAAATATACCCCCAATGGATGAGGCAAAATCCACACCAACTTGCGACAAAATAAAGCCCGATAGAAAAGCTACCGGCAAATATCCTTTCAATATATCGACAATTTGAACAAGGATGCCCCAAAAAGCACCCAATTGGCGAAAAACATTTGTGCTACCCATATTCCCGCTCCCGCGAGTTCTTATGTCGAACCCAAAAAACATCCTGCTAACAATTATAGCCGTAGGAAATGAGCCACACAAGTAACCAATCACAGCTCCCAAAATCAACCACAATAAACTTGTTATCATCTCTAAACCAGCATAAAGTTCTGCATATTCATTTAAAAACTCTTAACTTCGCTCAAATAATTTTACAAAAATAACATTTTGAAAAACTCCTACTTTAAATTTTGTGTAATGAAATTAAAAAAAGTAAAAAAGTTTTTTAACTAATTTTTTTTTTAATTTGTATTTTGGTAACCGAAGAATTTTAAACTGAGGTTTCGTTATGAACATTCTTGACGAAAACTATGCTTTTGTTGTTTTGCTTCTCGCCCTTCTCAACTTTCCACTTTTTGAAACCAAAATTTTTATTAACAATAAAAAAGGAGGTAAACAATGAAACTTAACTCAACAACTTCCTGCATTCAAGCAATTATTTCGCTTGTTTTAATTTTCATTTCAACTTATCTTTCCCTTTCACAAACTCAAGAATGGATTGGCTTTACAAATGGGAAAGATATTAGGTGCCTTGCTGAAGAAGGTGAATATCTTTGGGTAGGCACAGCTGGTGGTGGTCTTGTTAAATTAAACAAATCAACTGGTGAAATTATAGTTTATGCCAAATGGAATTCCAAATTACCCGATAACTATGTTCGTGCAATAGCCATAGATGGACAGGGCAACAAATGGATTGGAACAGGTGTTTTTATTGTTGATGGGCCTGGTGAAGGCCTTGCAAAGTTTGATGGTGTGAATTGGACTTTTTATAACACTTCAAATTCTGGATTGCCTGATAATGATGTTTCTGCAATAGCCATAGATGGACAGGGCAACAAATGGATTGGAACTTGGGGTGGAGGTGTTGCAAAGTTTGATGGCGTGAATTGGACTGTTTATAACACTTCAAATTCTGGATTGCCTTATGACTACGTAAATGCAATAGCCATAGATGGACAGGGCAACAAATGGATTGGAACAAGTGGAGGGCTTGCTAAGTTTGATGGTGTGAATTGGACTGTTTATAACACTACAAATTCTGGCTTACCTTATGATTTGGTTCTTGCAATAGCCATAGATGGACAGGGTAACAAATGGATTGGAACAGATTGGAAAGGCCTTGCTAAGTTTGATGGTGTGAATTGGACTGTATATAACACTTGGAATTCTGGTTTGCCTGACAACAATGTTCGTTCAATAGTCATAGATAGGCTGGGGAACAAATGGATTGGAACAAATGGTGGGCTTGCTGTATTCCGAGAAGGTGGAGTTAAACTCAAAAAAAGTAAACGAAGGAGCAAATGATATTCCAACAAGGTTTTCTCTCTATCATAATTATACAAATCCATTTTACCCAGCTACTACAATTGAATTTGAAATACTGGAAAGAACGAATGCAAAACTCGTGGTTTACGACTTCCTCGGCAATGAAGTTGAAACTTTAATCGATAGAGAACTTGAAGCGGGGAAATACAAACTGAACTTTGAATCAAATGGTTTACCAAGCGGTGTCTATTTCTACACTTTAAAAACACCCAAATCAATCCAAACAAACAAAATGCTTTTGATTAAGTAATTCCATTTTTTTCTCCCATTGGGAGAGAACAAAAGCACGAAGTTCTGTTTGACTATTGAGATTTAAATATGGACTTTGTATATGGTGTTCATTTAAAAAAACTCTTTACTACGCTCAAATAATTTTACAAAAATAATAATTCGAAAATTTCGACTTTGATTTTTATGCTGAACGGAATTTTAAAAAAGTTATTCTTTTACTGGTTTATAGTAGTTTCTATTGCTGTAAACTTTGAATTTTTTCATTTCCACTCCTTCCGTAATATAACTTCAAACTCCAAAGAAATACAAGAAAGTCGGTTGAATAGGACTTTTGTCCCAATTCACCAATGCCTACTCGAGGAGTTTATATTTTTACCAAAGAGCAATTCAAATGCTGATGCCAAAATAATTTTCTTGTCAAGTTCTGAATACACAACTTCTCCGATAAACACAACCTCTCTTTTTCAAAATCCTACTTTCCATCTACATCTTCGA
>RCNO01000062.1 GCA_003731685.1 Bacteroidetes/Chlorobi group bacterium MS-B_bin-24 | reverse complement strand
CTTTTTGGAATAAGTTTCCACAGCCTTTTTGTAGGCGATATCGGTAGCAAGCCAAAGTTCGCGCCGCAAACTGTAATAATCTAAATCAACAGGTACTAAACGGCGGGAACCCGATGCCTCGCCATCACCCATAAAGAAAAACAACGAAAAATCAAGAAAATTTGTATTATCGAAATTNTAATCACCAACACGAACCTGAAGATTCAAAGTAATTTTTTTTGCACTCGCAGTGTCCACCAAGCTACCTAACAACGCCGAGGCTCGGTAGGTATTCGAAATTTTNAATGTATATTCAACATAGTAAGGCNTTTGCAAAGTTTCGATGAACAAGCTATCCATCGACCGTTTTANTTCATCACGCATTGCAGAAANAATCTCATAGTGAGAAATTGAATGAGCAACAGAATTTTGCATTAAAATAAACAAAATAGCTACGAATATTCGATTAATCCATTTCATTATTTCTCTCTCGATTTGTTTGAAATATATTTCGAAGGAACCAATGTTAAAAGAACAGAAAGAATTTGCTCAGGTTGTTGAGTTCCTATCAGAATCTTGCGGGCACTATTTAATTCGATTTGCAAACCAAACTTCCCCGACAAAGTATAGGCTACTCCATTTCCACGAATACTATATCGTATTCCCCAACCACCGTATTCTGTAATTGGATTAAATTTCCGAATTGTGAAAAAATTAACATCGGAAAAGGGAATTTTTCGAAATCGTTGGTGAATAGGAAATAGCCGAAAGAATATGCCTTCGGAATTTAAAAATACTTCTAGTTTCAAACTCATAAACAACAAAACAATCAAAAGGGAAACCAAGATTACAATCACCCCAGTGCTAAAAAATGTGTAGGTTTCCTTTGAAAGAAAAAGTGGAGTATGTTTAAATGTAAAAATGTAAAAAAGATAACTGTACGAAAACAAAGGAACCACCCCTAAAAAGAGCAGGATAAACCATTTTAGGTACTTATTGATTCTTTGAACTTCGTAATAAACANTGTTTTCCATACACAAGCCTATGGAGAAGGCAATATTGGTGGTTTTTCTTCACTTTTTGCTTTTTTCTGGACTTCAATCTTCGAAACAAGGATACTTGGCGAGCAGGCGGAAACGGGTACCCCGCCAGATTCGGCTCCACAAACTCCATTGAATACTCCTAAGTCGTCTCCCGTAGCAATGATATTCGAAAACGTCGTCAAGGGGGTTCCAATTAAATCTACACCACGAACAATTTCGTCAGGTCTCCCATCAACATAGATTTTATAAACTAAAATCGGTAAGACATTGAAAGCGTTAGGAATAGTCCTTCCTGTGAAAGTAAAACCTCCTTCGACTCGTTCGAACAACAAGCCGTATTCCTTTCCTTGCTTCTTGCATTCTTCAATTAACATTTGTCTAAGTCGCTCGAATGGAACTTTACGATTTGATTCAACAATTAAATTAGATTGTCGGGCTACTGCCCTATATCCGTAGCTTTTTCTTCCGTGACCATTAGAGTTTGGAAAATTTTCTATGGGAGAACGAGACATTAGAAATCTTTTAAAAATTCCGCTATCAACAGAAACAACTTTTTGTGCCTGCACTCCTTCGTCATCATATTTGTAGAAGCCAGAAAGGGGAATACCGTTGAGTCTATTCAATGTTGGGTCGAAGACAACACTCATAAAATCGGGAAGAACCTTTTTGTTCAAAAAGGATTTAAATGTTTGGCTCGAGTTTGGGTCCTTTTGGCGATGGCCTTCGACACGATGTCCAAATATTTCGTGGAAGAAAACTCCCGAAGCTTCCCCGCTCAAAATTGCAGGTCCAGAATATGTTTCCATCAAAGGTGCTTCTTTCAACTTTTTTAGCTTAGAAATCAAGTTCGAAAGCTCATTTTTCAATACTTGTTCGTCAGGNAGTTCATTCTCATCAAAAGCAAAGAAGCTTTTATAAAGATAAAGAACCATTCCATCGTTTGCCTTTGTTTGAACGTAAATAAAAATCCTAAATCTGGGTTCATTAAAAGCCAGCTCGGTCCCTTCGGAGTTCACCAAAATCTTGTATACGTTATCGAATGAAAAACTAATTCGACCGGAAAGTAACCATTTGTTTTCCCTAAACAAATCGGAAAGATTGTTGAAAATTTTTTCCCACCTATTCAAATCGACTTTGTAATCTTTTCGTGCTTCAAAATAAACATTAGGCTTCTCTCGCGAGAAATCAGCCGAAGTATCTTCTTCTTTAACCTTTACAGCTTTGTTCGTAAGCACGTTCCTATACTGCTTAACCGCCTCTTTATAAGCTTTTTCCGAAGCGTTCCAAATTCCATTCCTTATCGCAACTTCATCATCCTCAATTGGAATGTTAACGCTCGAATACGACGAACCTTCGAAGGGACCGGATGAGACCCGATGAGTGTTATCTAAATTATAATCACCTACTCTAATGTCGATGTCGACATACCTGCGTCTCGAAGTGGATTTATTAAGCGTCTTACCAAACGAATTAGTCAAATTTGCGGATTGAATGTCGAATAACTCATAGCCAATATAATATGGTGGATTTTGCTGGGTTTTCAATTCTGTCGAAAACCTCTTTAATTCGTTTTGCANCGCTTTTATNAAAACCTTTTCGTCGGCTTTCGATAGCAGAGGAAAAAGAAAGAACAAAAAAAGAGAAAAATAAAATCTGGTCTTTTTCATAAATTCCCTTAATTTTCCAAAATCATTTTATTCTTGATATTTAAATTTTCATCAAGTTCATAAACATAGGGCACACCTGTTGGAATATTTAATTCNAGCACTTCTTCTTTGGAAAGTTTTTCAAGATACATCACCAAAGCACGCAAGGAATTCCCATGAGCAGAAATCAATACATTTTTCCNCTGTTTCAGCAATGGTTCGATATGTTGATGATAATACGGAAGTACTCTCTCTTGTGTGTCCTTTAACGATTCGCCACCGGGAGGGGCTACGTCGTAACTTCTTCGCCAAATTTTCAGCTGGTCGAAACCATATTTCTCGCCAATTTCTGTCTTATTCATTCCTTGCAAGTCTCCGTAATGCCTTTCGTTCAACGCTTGATTCTTNTCATANTGCATACCATCCAAACCAAGTTCCTGAAGAATAATTTCTGTTGTCCGAATGGCTCTCTTCAATGCAGAAGTGAANACGGCGTCGATTTTGTAATTTTTTTCCTTCAAAATTTTCCCTGCTCGATGGGCTTCTTCAACNCCTCGTGGCGATAAATCCACATCAACCCAACCNGTGAAGCGATTTTGTAAGTTCCATTCTGATTCACCATGTCTGACTAATATTAACAACGGCATTGTACAACACATAAAANTGTTAAACATAACTACAAAACTTTCTGACAAAGCTCAATTAAAACACCATTGGTAGANTTTGGATGTAAAAAAGNAATTTTCATTTGATGTCCTCCNTCGGTAGGAATTTCGTTGACCAAGCTAATTCCTTCTTGTTTCAATCTTTGCAAATCTTTCTCAATATCATCAACTTCGAAAGCAAGATGATGTATGCCTTCTCCCCTTTTTTCGATATACTTCGCAATTGGTGACTCCGAACCCAAAGGAGCTGTTAATTCAATTAAAACATTTCCAATCTTGAAAGATGCAATCTTAACACNTTGCGATTCAACAGATTCGATATGAAACNTATCAACTTGGAAAATCTTTTTGAAAAGTTCGATACTCTTTTCCAAATCTGAAACTGCAATTCCGATATGATTCAAACTTTTTACCATTTACTTCTCCTTTCCTGTGTCCATCACATTTTCAAGGTATTTGAGTTCATCGAAAGTATTTACCCCCAATACTTCAATATAATTTTCTATCAACAGAGCATCAACTTTAAGTTGCTCNNTAAGGAAAACCTCAACCAAATCAGTNAAATAGTATTCCTGCTGGGCATTTTCGTTGCGTATTTGTTTAAGTCCCTCGAACAAGTATTCGGTGTTAACAATATAGATTCCCGTGTTTATCTCGTTAAGTTTTGTCCCATCGTTGTTCAAATCTTTGTGCTCGACAATTTTCACAAGTTTTCCATTGTTATTACGAATAATTCGACCATAACCCGAAGGGTCTGGAACAATAGTAGAAATCAGCGAAAGGTNGTTTCGATTTTCATTGTGAAAGCCAATAAATTTACTAAGTGTGGATGCNGATATTAACGGCACATCTCCGGAAAGAATTAACAANTCCGAAATCGATTTGTCCAAGTAAGGTTCAATTTGCAGAACNGCATGCCCAGTGCCAAGTTGTTCCTTCTGCTCAACGAAATGAATAACGTTGTNGTNGTAATTTTCTTGGCAAAAGTCGACAACAAGTTCCTTTTTGAACCCTACAATGATGTAAATAGCAAAAGGTGANAGTTTCAAAGAAGTCTCAATCACATATCCTATTAGTNGCTTCCCTTTCAAAGGGGTCAGAACTTTTGGAATGGAAGGATTTTGCATTCGTTTGCCTTTGCCGGCAGCAAGTATTNCAACGCCAAGTGTCATCGGGAATCTTTCTTAACTAACTTGTTGGGTTCGGTTTTATCGGTAATTTCCAATATGTTATTATTTTGGTCTAAAATAATAACCAGTGGTTTATAGTTTGCAAGTTCATCTTCATTGTAAACAGAATAACTAATGACAATAACTTCATCGCCAATGGCACCTTTTCGAGCAGCAGCCCCGTTCAAACAAAACTCCCTTTTCCCTCTGTTGCCGGGAATTACATAAGTATCAAACCGCTCTCCATTGTTGATGTTCACCACACTTACTTTTTCGTAGGGCAAAATATTTGCAACCTCAAGAATCTCCTCGTCAATAGTAAAACTACCCTCGTAGTAAAGATTGGCGTCTGTTATCTTTGCTCTATGAATTTTCGATTTTAACATTATTCTTTGCATATTTCAAATCAATTTGTTTTATAATAGACAAAAAAGAATGAAATTTATTGAATTCACTTCTTATTTAATTCTTCTTTGAAAATGATAATCATTTTCTCTCCATTGCTTTTCATAAATCCGCAGGGCATTCCTTCGGTTGTGTAATCGAACGCTACNTTACCCAATCGGTCNATTCCAATCATTCCACCAGTTGCACCCATTTTTTTGATTTTAAGCAAAACTGTTTCTATGGCTTTTTGCAAAGAGTAATTTGCTAATTCCATCAAAGCCGAAACTTGAAAAGCAGCAGATTGTCGAATAAAGTATTCACCCCAGCCTGTGCAGGATATTCCGCAAGTAGAATTGTTTGCGTAAGTGCCTGCACCAATTATTGGGGAATCTCCAACTCGCCCAACCATTTTTCCAAAAATCCCACCAGTAGATGTTCCAGCGGCAATGTTGCCATACTTATCCAAAGCAACTGCGCCAACAGTGCCCTTCGATTTCCCATACTTCTCCAAATATTCCTTTTTCCTTTGTGGAGTTATCAAAGAATCAGGTGAAATTCGTTCCAACTTAAACGAATCGATTAACTTTTCAACTCCACTCCCCGCAAACAACAAGTGCGGAGTCTTTTCCATAACCAATCGGGCAAGACTAATAGGGTATTTATAATTTCGAACACCAGCCACAGCACCAGCACGTAAATCTTTCCCCTCCATAATCGATGCGTCCATCTCGACAAAACCTTCTTCGTTCAAAACAGAACCTACACCAGCATTGAAAAGAGGGGATGCTTCCAATACATTAACCGCTTTCTCCACTGCATCAATAGCCGTTCCGCCTTGCTCAAGTATAGAATAGCCTACTAATAGGGCTTGTTCGATAACCTTTTTGTATTCCTGATTTACTTTTGCTTCGGGAGAATAGCCACCAGCACCACCATGAATTACAATTGCATAGGGTTTACCATCCTGTTGGCAAAGCAAAATCCCTGAACAAAATGTCAACAAACAAAATAAAATTTGGTATTTTAAAAACCCTCTCCAGAACATTATTAGTCCCTATTTTTTTAAACTTCCAAGTTGAGAAATATATTTCCCTTGTGGGAATTTAGTTTTGTATTCTTTAATCAATTCAGCAAGGTCGAGAAATAAACCAGACTCTTTGTAAATCGTCATTTTTAGCCAATAAGCGTCCTCAACATAATCCGAATCAGGAAATTGCTCAATTACATAATTAAGATAAATCAAAGCCGATTTATTGCTCGCCAATTTATAATACAAAGACGCTATGAAATAGTTACGATATGCAAGTTTATTCCTTAATTCTTTAATGTATTCATTTGCAGAAAAATATAGTGAATCTTTTGGATAAAGATTTTGAAACTCCAAGAAGGCTTCTATTGCTTTTTGAGTATACTCTTGGTCTCTATCGAAAGGTGGCGAAAGTTTATAGTAACTTAATGCTGTTTTAAAAAGGCTTTCCTTATAGTATGGACTGGACGGATAGTATCGCCGCAAAGCAGAATAATGAAATGCAGACATAATGTAATCCCCACGAAGGAAACTGATTTCAGCAAGATAATATTGAGCATCATCGGCATATTCGCTTGCTGGATATTGAAGTTTCAACAAATCAAAATACTTCGATGCATCTTCGTAATTTTTCTCTTCGAATTTCTTTTTTGCAAATTGGAAAAGTTCCTCGGCGGTTTTAATTTCTTCTTTTTTTGCACTGGAACACCCAGCAAAAACNAANGTAATTAATATGAAGTAAAAAAAGTAAAATTTTGAGATTCTTAATTCTTTCATTAAAAAAATTATTTCCTCGTAAGTTTGTAAGTTGCAAAATTAAATTAATCGGGTCAATTAATTGCTATGAACGAAGAATATCTTGTTTTCGACATTGAAACTTCACCACTTGAATGGGAAAGTTTCGCAGATTCCCAAAGAGAGTATCTACTTCGTAATCTTGAAACGCAAGAAGAAATCGACAAAAGGAAAGCCGATTTAGGTCTTTCTCCTTTTACTGCTCAAATAATTTGCATAGGTCTTTATTTTGTTGAAGTTGAAAACGATGAGGAAAAAAATAGCAAAGCAGTCGCCTATGCTATAAACAACACCTTTGACAATGAAATGGAGGAATCCATTACCATCGAAGATGTTCAAATCAACATTGTCTCGGAATACAAAGCATTAGATAAGTTTTGGCGAATACTTTCCAAATATCCACAAATTCATTTGGTTTCGTTTAATGGAAGAAATTTCGACGCTCCTTTCCTGATGTTGCGTTCTGCACTTCTTGGCATAAGACCTTCCAAAAACTTAATGGAAGGCACAAAGTTTAATTACAAATTGCATACAGACTTACTCGATGAGTTCACTTTTTATCAACCAACATACTATTTTTCTGCTACCAAAAGGTTTAACCTTGATTTTTACACAAGGGCTTTTGGAATTGAATCTCCCAAATCTCAAGGAATCGATGGCTCAAACGTAACTGAATATTTTCGAGAAGGTAAACTGACCGAGATTGCACTTTATTGCATTCGTGATGTGAAAGCCACTTGGGAACTTTTTAAAAAGTGGAAAAAGACACTGAAATTCTAACTTATTTAACCTTCGATACTAAAAAAGTTTTGCTTTCGGAAGGAAACCGAATCTTAACAAAATAGTTGCCCGAGNCTTTNCCTCTTAATNCCAGAGGCTGTTCGATTGTCCAAGGCAAATTATCNATATANGAGAATTTATGAATTAATCTTCCATTTAAATCGTAGACGAAAATTTCAACTGGTGTTCTTTCGATAAAAGAAATTCTCAAATAAATCTCATCTTCAGTTGGATTGGGGAAAATAGAAACCAAGAAATTTTGATTTGAATGGCTTTCGGGCAGAGTTCGAATAATGCCAAGTTTTAGGGCAAGTAAATCGCTTTGCAAAGAAGACCGACGCAATTCGGCAAAATCGCTTCCCGCGAAAAGAGCAAAAGGTACCGAAACAACGGAATCTTTTGGTACAGATATTGGTCCTGCTGAAATCAAAAAGGAGGCATCAGTAACACGGCTTTTCCGACGGGAGATGCTCCCGCTCAACATTCGCCATTTTTCAGATTTGGCAAAACCATCGTAAATCCCTATGCTATCCTCGCCACGACCATCATTATCGATAGCATAGAAGTTGGTTTTCCAATTTCCAAGAACTTTAACTCCAACCAAGGGCAAAGTCGCTTTGTGTATTGAATGCAGCACCATAGTTAAAGTCTTCGTCGAAAAGGCATTGGTCAGATTGACCCGAAATGCCAATATCCCAATCGAAAAACAACCCAATGAATAAAGAATCAATATCACGTCCAGTTTTATTTTCTATTCTATAAACAAGAATTAATTTATTTGAATCCATCTCCTGCAATGGTTGTATCACTTGTTCCTTAATTACAAACGCAACCCTATCGAGCGAATCGGGAAAAGAATGGAAAACAGTTTCACCAACATAGGCATTTTTTGTTTGTTCAAATCGTATCGAAAATATTGAGTCGGCAACAAAATCTCGGCTTTGGGAATTTTGATTTGCACTTCGAACAACATCGTAAACGTTCCGTTGATTAAATCCAAGNAGCAAACCCCCTTCGAACAANATATTCGGTGAGTTTAAATAAGACAATCCAATGCCTTGTGAATTAGCGGGATAATCATTGAAACCAATATTGCCTCGACTGTTAAATGTTGCTTTTATTTTATTATAAACCATTGTCTTATACGATGGATTAACATTTAATTGTATAAAAAACCTCCTAATAAATCCTAGTGAATCATAAACATCCAAGGGCATAAACATAGTATAATCAAATGGTGATTGATTCGATACAGTAAACTCAATGTAATCCAAAGAGGTTTTCTCTTCGTTCTCGGTAATATCACCTACAAATGCAACAGATTTTAGTATGGTATCAACAAAAGTTATCCCGATTGGCATTTTCACGTAAACACTTTTCAGTGGCGAAAAAATCGTTTTAAATGTGAAGTATAGGCGAATTTTCTCCCCCGGAATAATCAAGCCATCTTCATTCTCATCTTTTATTTCATATTTTGTCAAAATTATCGAATGNATTGTATCTGGTAAAACATTCAACGATTTGAAAGCATTTACTCTTCCATAGCCAATTAATCCAACATAGAATTGGTTTAAGNTATCAATATTATCCGATTGTGTTTTAATGAGTTCGTAAATTTGGTTGTAGTTTAGATAAGGAAACTTTTGTCTTGCAAGTGCAACAACGCCACTTGCAATT
>RCNO01000061.1 GCA_003731685.1 Bacteroidetes/Chlorobi group bacterium MS-B_bin-24 | reverse complement strand
TTTTTTTTTGAGGTGTTATATGGGTCGAAAATCTATTGAAATCATTGGTATCAATGTTGATGAGTTGATTCATCAGCTGAACTCAGCCCTTGCCGAAGAATGGCTCGCGTTTTATCAGTATTGGATTGGTGCCCGCGTGATGGTGGGTCCAATGCGTGGGGATATCGAAAAGGAACTGCTTTTGCACGCCACGCAAGAGTTGAACCATGCTGTTCTCGTCGTTGGAAGGATAATTCAGCTTGGAGGAACTCCTATTTTAACTCCCGCAGATTGGTTCAAATATGCTCGTTGCAAGTATGATGCACCAACAGACCCCTATATTGAAAGGGTATTGCAACAAAATCTGGAAGCCGAGCGGTGTGCCATCCAACGTTATCAAGAAATTGCTCAACTAACAAACGGAAAGGATTTTGCAACATACCAAATTGCCACAACTATTTTGAATGAGGAAATTGAACACGAAGAAGATATTGAATCTTGGTTGGCCGATATTCAGCGCCTGAAAGAAGAGGTTAAGCAACTTAGGATGTAACGAAATTTATTTTACTTCCGAAAAAAATTTAGTTCAGCTTGCCGAAAATTAAGCAAATTCAAGGCAGAAAGCTGTTTCTTTTTTTAAAAATTCAAACCAGCAAATTTTTTCTTTCAAATAAATTACTTTGAGAACTTTTGTGAAGGTGTGTACAATATTTAGTAAATATGGAATTAATTGTCTGTATTTATTGTGTTGTTAATAAATGATTTTATAATTAATTCAATCTCAAAATATTAAGTTAAAACAAAAATATTATTTTGCTTAAAAAAACAATTTCTGCATTTTTGCTGGCTATTTGGGATTATTAGTTATAAGAAGATTTGATAATTTTGAATGTCAAATGTTTGAAAATTTTGATATGGGGTTTGAAAATTTGTTAAAGAAGGGAAAAGAAAAAGGAACGGGGCGGAAATTTTGTTTTAGTTTTGTTTGTATTTTGTGAATTGATTTATGGCGGATGTAATAAAAGAAGAAATAAGTGTTAGCAAGAACGAGCCGATTTATCCGATTGGTGTTGTTTCGCGCCTATTGGGAATAAGCGTATTTACTTTGCGAATGTATGAACGGGAAGGCTTGATTTTGGCTTCACGCGGAACAAATCAAAAGAATAGACTTTATTCGATTTCTGACATTGAACGAATGAGATGCATTAGGGATGCGATTACGAATAAAAAGTATTCAATTCCAGCGATTAAAGCAATACTTTCGCTGATACCTTGTTGGAAGGTTGTTAACTGTTCCCAGGAAGATAGGCTTAATTGTCCTGCATACAATTCAATTGGTTCACCTTGTTGGACATTTCACCACAAAGGTAATGTTTGTGAAAACCGAGATTGCCGGCTTTGCGAGGTTTATTCTAATTTCACTAATTGTGAAGAAATAAAGAGTTATTTCAAACAAATTTGAGAAAGTTATGGAAACGAAGGTAACAAGAAGGAAATTTTTGCAAATAACAAGTGCTACATTTGCTGGTGCTGCCATTTTGGCTTCGAGCAATCGTGTAGTCGAAAATGCAATTGCGGCGGCGGAAAAGAAAAATGGGGTTGTCAAAATTCCTTCATATTGTTCAATATGTTTTTGGAAATGTGGGTTGATAGGATATGTAAAAGATGGCAAACTTTGGAAGCTCGAAGGGAATCCACTGGACCCTTTGAGCAAAGGTAGGCTTTGCCCGCGCGGTAATGGTGGAGTTGGACAACACTATGACCCCGATAGGCTGAAGGCTCCGCTTGTTCGTATTAGCTCTCGTGGAGAAGATAGTTGGAATGTGACAACTTGGGACGAAGCTCTGAGCTATTCTGCAAAAAGATTGATGGAAATAAAGGAAAAATATGGACCTCAATCGATAGCAGTTTTTAGCCATGGACCTGGCGGTGTCTTTTTAAAACATACTATGCGTGCTTTCGGGGTTAAGAATTTCACTGCCCCATCTTTTGCTCAATGCCGTGGTCCAAGGGAAGTTGCTTTTGAATTGACTTATGGCGAACTAGTTGGCTCTCCGGAACGGACAGATATCAAGAACTCCAAGTGTTTTGCCCTTATCGGTTCCCATCTTGGGGAAAATATGCACAATACACAGGTTCAAGAATTTGCCGAGGCTATTGAACGAGGGGCAACAATAATCGTTGTCGACCCGCGCTTCTCCATTGCTGCAAGCAAGGCTAAATATTATCTCCCGATAAAACCTGGTACAGACACGGCTTTGCTTTTGGCTTGGATTAATGTTTTAATTCAAGAGAATCTTTACGACAAGGAGTTTGTTGAAAATTACACTTTCGGATTTGAACCACTAAGGGAATACATAAAGCCTTTTACACCGGAGTGGGCTTTTGCCGAAACTGGAATTCAGCCTGATTTAATAAGAGAAACCATTCGGGAACTTGCTCGCTATAAACCTGCGTCTTTTGTCCATCCAGGCAGACACGTGAATTGGTATGGCAATGATGTTCAAAGATTAAGAGCTGTTGCAATAGTAAATGCTTTGCTTGGAAATTGGAACCGGAAAGGTGCATTTTACAAACCTGTGAAGATGGATATTCCAAAATATCCATATCCTCCTTATCCCGAAGCAGATTACGAAGTTGTTTACAATCCCAATTCAAAATATCCTTTTGCAGGCGAAGACGAAGGACTTACGCAAGGAGTTCGTTCGGCAACAATTACTGGCGAACCTTATCCAATCAAGGCTTGGGTTGTGTACGGGACCAATTTAATTCAAACAATGCCTAATCCTGCTGAAACTATCGAGGCAATCAAAAAGTTAGACTTCCTTTTGGTTATCGATGTGATTCCGAATGAAATTGCAATGTGGGCAGATGTTGTGCTTCCTGAATCAATTTATCTCGAAAGGTTCGATGAATTGAACATATCACCATTCCGTATTCCTTTTGTTGGCATACGTCAACCTGTTGTTCCACCACCCCACGACCAAAAGGATGGATGGTGGATTGCCCGCGAACTTGCTGTTAAACTTGGTTTGGAAAAATACTACCCTTGGATGCATATCGAAGAGTATTTGAAGTATCGAGTTGAAGCTGCTGGATTATCCTATGAACAATTTAAAAAAGACGGGGTGATTTTGGGGAATGAGCAACCGATTTATGTCGAAGATGGTTTGAAGTTAGAGTTTCCATTTACTCCATCCCAAAAAGTTGAGCTCTATTCAACACAGCTTGCCGAGAAAGGTTTTTCACCATTACCAACTTATGAGAGACCACCCGAGCCACCTCCGGGATATTTCCGTTTGCTTTTTGGGCGAGTTCCAGTGCATACTTTTAGTATGACTCAATCGAATAGGATTTTGATGGATATGGTCGATGAGAATGAGGTGTGGGTTAATAGCGATGTTGCAGAAACACTTGTATTGAAAAATGGGGAGTATGTGTATCTTAAAAATCAAGATGGCATATTAAGCAACAAAGTTAAGGTTCGTGTTACTCAACGAATTCGACCAGACTGTGTTTTTATGTATCATGGTTTTGGTCATACCTCGAAAAACTTAAAGCGTGCATATTTGAAAGGAGCGAGCGATTCAGAACTTATATCTCGCTACGATATTGACCCGATTATGGGCGGTACAGGAATGAATAACAATTTTGTAACATTTGTAAGGGAGTAAGAAATGGCTCGATATGCAATGGTTATCGATACAACAAAGTGTGTAGGATGTATGGATTGCGTTGTTGCTTGTAAAACAGAAAACAACGTTCCCGAAGGCTTTAATCGTGATTGGATTGCATACGAAACGATTGGGAAATTCCCGATTTTACATATGGAAATTCGTTCGGAGCGTTGTAATCATTGCGATAATCCACCTTGCGTTTACACTTGTCCAACGGGTGCCAGCCACATTTCTGAAATCGGTGGAATTGTGCTTGTTGACTATGATAAATGTATCGGGTGTAAGGCTTGTATTGCAGCATGTCCTTATGATGCGCGATTTATTCATCCCGATGGATATGCTACAAAGTGCACATTTTGCGAACATCGTGTTGTCGAGGGTCTCGACCCCGCTTGCGTTGCCACTTGTCCAACGCATTGTATGTATTTTGGCGACCTCGAAGACCCCAACAGTGAGGTTTCTAAGTTGCTTCAATCGCGTAAGTACCACGTGCTTCAGCCAGAAACAGGCACAAAACCTCAAATCTTTTATTTAATTTAATTGGAGGTGGAAATGAATGAATTGGTTATCACAAGGCATAATGAAATGATTGACCCTCATTTGAGCATATGGGGTTGGGAAATTCCAGTTTATCTTTTCCTTGGTGGTCTTGTTGCTGGAATGATGATTATCTCGGGTTATTTTATCTTAACTGGTCGAACAAAAAACACCCTTTGCTCTTGTTTTCGTATCCCAGTTATTGGTATTGTTGCCATTTCATTGGGAATGTTTGCCTTATTCTTAGATTTGGAACATAAACTTTATGTTTGGAATTTGTATATAAACTTCAAATGGCAGTCTCCTATGTCTTGGGGCGCTTGGATTTTAATTTTTATTTATCCCATTTTAATTTTAGGGATATTGATTAGAATTCCCGATGAGATTGGGCAAAGATTTCCCAAACTTCTCGATTTATCGAACAAATTGAGAAATAAGCAGCAATTTGTCAAATTGCTTGGTGCATTGAGTATGATATTCGGTGGTCTACTTGGTGCCTATACCGCAGTACTTTTGAGTGCTTTTTCTGCACGCCCAGCGTGGAATAGTCCAATGCTTTGGACATTGTTCCTTGCCTCGGGTCTTTCGAGTGCTGCTGCTCTTGTCCATTTAATTGGTAAAGACCCTGCCGAAAGGCATATGCTTGCCAAAGCCGACAATGGATTTTTAATTGCTGAATTAATCATTATTATCTTGATGATTATTGGATTTGTATCGTCCAGTAAAGTTCATATCGATGCAGCTCGTTTGATACTTTCAGGTCCGTTTACTGCTGTTTTCTGGGTTTTTGTCGTTTTTATTGGAATTATTATTCCTTTCATTATTCAAATTTTATCGGTTAATAATAAAATACCCCATACTAATGTTGCTCCAATTCTTGTGATGATAGGCGGGTTAATTCTTCGATTCATTGTTGTATATGCTGGGCAATATAGCCATTGGAGTCGAAATGTTTTTACAGGCTATTAATAAATATAAAGGAGGAATATGGAACAGGAGTTAAAAACAGAACAAGTTGAAGAAAAAGCATTCCATCGTGAGCTTTTTCCCGAAAAGCCCTATTGGAACCCGTATTTTGCGGGAATCGGTTTGGGCTTGGTTTTGCTGTCTGCATTTGTGATAATGGGGCGAGGTCTGGGTGCCTCCGGTGCAATTTCAACAATTGTTGCTACGAGTGTTGCCAAAATTGCTCCCACACATGCAAGTGGTAATGAATTTTACAAAAATTATCTTACAACCGAGGGAAATCCACTGAAAGATTGGCTTTTATTCGAGGTTCTCGGTGTTCTCGTTGGTGGATTTATTTCAGGATTATTTGCCGGAAGGGTAAAAGTTAAGATTGAAAAAGGCGAACGAATATCGAACGCCAAGCGGCTACTATTCGCGTTGATAGGTGGAGCTTTGATGGGCTTTGGTGCAAAACTTGCGGGAGGATGCACAAGCGGTCAGGCACTAACCGGCGGTGCACTTTTGAACTTAGGAAGTTGGTTATTTATGCTTTCGGTTTTTGCGGGTGCTTATATGTTGGCATATTTTTTTAGGAGGGTCTGGCTATGATTGCACCATTCTATAAGTTTGGATTTTTTGGCGAAGAATTTAGCCTTATCATTGCATTTATTATCGGAATTGGTTTTGGTTTCTTCCTTGAACGAGCTGGTTTTGGTTCAGCTCGTAAGCTTGCCTCGCAATTCTATTTCTACGATATGACGGTTTTTAAAGTGATGTTCACTGCCATTATTACTGCAATGTTTGGCGTTTTTTTCTTGGGTGTTTTTGGTATCCTCGATATTAATTTGATTTACTTTACCCCAACATATGTTGTTCCTCAAATTGTTGGTGGTTTTATTCTTGGCTTTGGTTTTATTGTTGGGGGGTATTGTCCTGGCACTTCCGTTGTTTCGACATCTGTTGGAAGAATCGATGGATTTATTTTTCTTGTTGGTGTTTTTCTGGGGATATTTATTTACGGAGAAATTTATCCTTTGATTTCGAACTTTGCAACTTCAACTGCTATGGGTAAACAAACTCTCTATGGGTTCTTGCATATACCTTATGGTGTTGCAGTCTTTTTTGTAACCTTGATGGCTGTTGGAGGATTTGCTGGGGCTTCGCGTCTGGAAAAAGTGTTTCAAAAGAAACTTTTCGGAGGTGAAAAATGAAATGTCCATATTTTTCAATTAACCAACGCTTAGGTATTTTTGCAATTATCCTTGGTATTATTGCTTTGTTAGCAAAAGATCCAACGAAGGCTTCTTTTGTAAGGGTTGACCCAAATAGGTTAATTTTGGAGTCGCATTCAACCTCAAAGTTTATTGAACCATTGGATTTAGCCGAGAAGCTTATCGCTGGAAATGAGTATTTCACTATTGTTGACCTTCGCAATCCGAACGAGTATGAAAAAGGAACTGTTCCGAATGCCATTAACTTGTCTGCCAAAGATTTGCTCAATGGTGAATTACAACGCAATGAAAAGATAATATTACTTTCTGATGATGATACAAAGAGTTTGAATGCTTGGTTGGCTTTGAAATCGCTTGATTATCGAAACGTAATGATTTTGAAAGGTGGTTACAAAGGTTGGGTTGAGCAAGTTTTGTTCCCAAGTATTCCTGCGGATTTGGCTGAAAAGGAAAAAGATAAATTTGAAAAAATCAAACAAATCTCTTTGCATTTTGGAGGGTCTCCGAGACTTATTTCTGGCGGGCAAGCAATCGAAATGCAGACTGTTGGGGTTCAACAACCAGCAATGCAAGCTCCAAAGCCAAATGTTGCTTCGCCAAAGCCTTCGGTACAAGGTAAGCCAAAACGCGAAGGATGTTAGCTCTTTGAAATACACTCCGAGTCGTTTGCCCTAAGGAATTAAGGTTCTATGGGAAACGACCGATGGGTTTGGATGGAAACGTCCAAGCCTCCCGAGGCGTTTGCCGAATTGGAAAGGAGTTGTTTTAGTTTATAAAATACAATTTTCCCTTGTCCTTTCGGCAAGGGATTTTTTTTTGGAAATTTACAATGAACAGAAATGAACAAAAAATTTTAGTTTTCTTTGCAGGCTTATGGTCAGCGATTGAAGTCTCGCTTGGTACTATTCTATCGCTTTCGAAAATCCCATTTCGAGGATTACTGCTTGCCTCGATAGGTTGTTTTTTTATCGTTTCCTTTCGGTACATTGTCGACAAACCAAGAGTGAGTATCTATTTGGCTTCGATTGTAGCAGTTGTTAAATTGATTTTTTCTCTCGGGGCGGGTGGTTTCAATTCTGCTGTTGCAATCTTTTTGGAAGGCTTGATTGCCGAAATCATCTTTTCCGTTTTAAAAGCAAATTTGATTTCTTCGAGTCTTGTCGGTGGAGGAGTTGTCCTTTATCCGTTTTTCCATAGTCTCGTCACTCAAACTTTGATTTTTGGTGTCGACATTTTCAGAATCTACAACAAAATTATTGGCGAAATTCAATTGCTTTTTGGAAAGACAAGCAAATTCACTATCTTTGAATTAATAATCATTTTCGCTTTGATTTACTTTCTTGTTGGTTGTGTTGTTGGTCTTCTTTCCTTTTATTTTGCAAAAAAAGTGGTTAAACCAATTTTAGAACCTAAAACAGACAATGAATCGGGATAAACTCAAAGTCGTGTTTTTGCTTTCGCTTTTAATTGTTGGATTTATTTTAAATAATATCATTGTATTTCTTTTTCTAAATCTTTTGTTATTAGTTGTTTTTCCAGCAAATGAGAGGCAGAATCTTGCATATCTACGGAAACCAAAATTTTTGCTTTCAATAACTCTTATTTCCGTTTTACCTTTGTTGCTTTCTTATTGGAACGAGAACAATTTTATCGAGACATTGGTTCTTGTATCGAAAGTGCTTTTGCGAGCATTGTTTGTTTTGCAAATGATGAGTATACTTTACAACAGAATAAATAAAGATAGAATCGTTAGGTATTTCGATAAAATTTTTCCTCATTTCCAAGAGAACTTGGAATTAACAATTGAAACGATGACAAAATTGAAGCAAAATCTTATCGAAAATAAGTCGCTTATTTTTACTAATGCGTTTTGGAAGAAACTTGTTTTCCATCCGAAAGCTACGCTGAAGAACCTGATTGCAAGAGCTTGGACTGTTTATTTGGCAAACAGAAATGATTAACTTAACTTTAATTGTTGGCGAAAAAGCTAGTGGTAAAACGACTTTTGCAAAGAATTATGTTCAAAAGCAAATAGCCATCGGGAAGAAAATTTTTGGGGTCATATCTGAATTTGATTTCAGTAATCCTTCCGAAAAGTCATATTATGCTATTCAAATTCCAAGTAAAGAGAGGTTTTTATTATGTAGCACAAATAATGTTGGAGAAACCAAGTTCGAAGATTGGAAATTCTTCTATGAAACTTATGAGATTTGTTCAAAATACATTTTGGAAAACTTTGCTAATGCCGAAGCCATTATTATTGATGAAATTGGACAACTCGAACTTGAGGGAAAGGGATGGCATCCACTTGTTTCTAATCTTTTGCAGAATTATAATGGAGAATTAATCTTAACCGGACGTTCTTCTCGTCTTGCACCTTACTTTAAATTTTTTGTTGAGAGTAGTTTTGCAAACAAATTGGCTTCTGTTTCTCAAATTCATTTAGAGAAAGATGGAGATGGGGAATAAAACTTTAAAAATCTTTCATTTTTTGCTTTATTGTTGGGGTAACTTATGAATTGCCCCTGAAAAAACATTTCATCCTACTTAATAGAACAAACTTCATAGGAAATAGCATCAGGGCGATAACTTTGGAACAGGGTGTTTACACGTAGCTTCGCCCCTTCAAGTATTTTTCAGACATCGGATGTTTCGCAAACATCCGATGTTTTTTGTAATGAATTCCGGTAGGGTCACGAACGAGGGTTTTTGGTTAGGCAATAAAGTAATTTAATCCCGAATTATGCATTTAAAAAAATTAATTTTTTGCAATTTTAACAAAAATAATAGGTTGCAGGGATGAAAGAATTAACTAAAAAAGTTGAGCAGTTAGAGT
>RCNO01000060.1 GCA_003731685.1 Bacteroidetes/Chlorobi group bacterium MS-B_bin-24 | reverse complement strand
CTGGATTTTCGCTCATTATTATTGTCGGATAATGGTATCTGTTCGTTCTGGGCTGGTCGAAATGATATTAACTGGGATTTGTAGGTAATCTTCTATGAATTTTATGTATTCTTTCGTTTCCGAAGGTAGATTTTCGTAAGCATTAATTCCAGCTAACGATTTGTTCCACCCGGGTAGAACTTGGTAAATCGGTTTAGCATTGTCCAATATTATGCTGTCCGATGGGAATTCTGTTGTCTCGTTCCCATCGATTTGATATTTTACACAAACTTTAATTTCCGAAAATGAGCTAAGCACATCAATCTTTGTTAATGCTAAACTGTTTATGCCATTTATCATTATTGAGTACTTCAACGCAACAAGGTCGAGCCAACCACATCTTCTTGGCCTCCCAGTTGTTGAACCATATTCAAAACCATTCTTTCGGATTATTTCACCTGTTTCATCTTTTAGTTCANTTGGGAAGGGACCATTGCCAACTCTGGTTGTATATGCTTTTGTAACTCCAATAATGTTTGTAATGACTGTTGGAGGAATGCCTAACCCTGTGCAAGCCCCTCCCGAGGTTGGATTGGAACTTGTCACAAATGGATAAGTGCCGTGGTCAACATCGAGCAGAGTTCCTTGTGCACCTTCGATTAAAACTTTTTTGCCGTCTTTTATTTGTCGATTAATGAAGAAAGTTGTATCGGCTACATATTGTTTAATTTTGTTCAAAGCCTCCAGATACTCTGATATTTGCCGATTATAATCTTGCTCTTCTACTTCTTTACCATAATATTTAGTAATGAGTTGGATTTTTTCTTTGAAGTTTTTTTCTAAGTGGTTTTTAAGNATTTCGGGATGCAAAATTTCGCTNACNCGAATGCCACACCTTGCGAATTTATCGACATAAGCAGGACCAATGCCTCTNCCNGTAGTGCCAATAGATTTTTCGCTACATTCTTCGCTGACTTTATCAAGTATTTTGTGGTAGGGCAAAATCAAATGGGCTTTGTTGCTGATAAGTAGCCTGTTATCAACGCTTATGTTAAACTTGCCTAACAAGTCTATTTCTTCGAGCAAAGCATACGGGTCGATGACAACTCCATTGCCAATGATACAAAAAGAATTTGGATTCAGAATGCCGGAAGGTATAAGATGGAGAATAAATTTTTTGCCATTAAACACAACAGTATGTCCCGCGTTGGCACCTCCTTGATAGCGGGCAACGATGTCTGCGTCTTTGCTCAAAATATCGACGATTTTNCCTTTACCTTCGTCGCCCCATTGGGCTCCTAAAACAAGTGTAACATTCATTTCGTTTTGNACATTATTTACAATGCAAAATAATTAAAAATATTTATCCNGAATNAGTAACTTNGAAGAATAATTTAAACTGGAATTAAANTGTTGCAATTAGTTCATCAAGATTTTGGTAAGTCTTGAAAATTGTGTCGAGATGGGTGATTTTCAAAAGATTTTTAACTTTTTCGTTAGGGGAGAGAAGCACAAAACCAATGGAATTTTTCTTCAGAGATGTATAGGTGGCAACCAGCAGTCCAAGTCCCATACTATTAATCATCTCGACTTGGCTTAAATCGACGGCTACAAGCTTTACATTTGAATTTTTAACTTTTTCGATGGCTTCGGTAAAAGCATTGGACAAACTTCCTCCAAAAAAATTTGGAGGAAGTTTGATGATTTGAACTTCTGGATGGTTTGTTAAATTATTGATAGAAATTTTATCCATTTTAAGCCTTTGCTGTTACTGTTTCTTTTGAAATGTCGGCTTCCACATTGATTTTCTTAACCTTTTTCAAATACCAAAGTACAAATGGCGTTGCAATGAAAATAGAAGAGTAAGTACCAACTATAACTCCGACGGTCANTGTGAAAGCAAAGCCCTGAAGTACAGGTCCCGAGAGGAATACCATAACAATCAAAACCAAAAGAACGGTAATAANAGTAATAATTGTTCGGCTTAATGTTTCATTTATGCTGATATTAGCAACCTTTGCGAATGGAATTCCTTTGAGTTTCTCTCGATTTTCACGAATTCGGTCGAAGATAATAACAGTATCNTTNACAGAATAACCTACTACTGTAAGCAATGCAGCCAACACACCTTGGTTGATTTCAAGATTAATGATATTCAGTCTATCGAATACAATAATCATTCCAAGAGTGAAAATCACATCGTGAACCAAAGCTATCACTGCCCCAAATCCAAATGGAAATTCAAATCGCAAACCAATATAAATTAGCATCGCGATTATTGAAAGAATAACGGCAATGAAAGCCTGAACTCGTATTTCTGCACCAATTTTGGGTCCAATTGTATCTTTTTTCAATATTTGAACATTGTAGTCTTTAAGGGTTGTNAGAAGGGCACTTTCGATTTTGTTCGCTGCTTCGCCAGTTTCTTTTAGACGAAGGAGGAATTGATTCTTTTCACCATAGGATTTAATTTCGTCGGGATTGATTTTGGCATTTAAAAGTAATTTACGGAGTTCGTTGGTTTCGAGATTTTTCTCAACTTTGATGGCGATTTCAGTTCCACCAGTGAAGTCTATTCCAAAGCGAAANCCNAAAACTAAAATTAATATAATTGAGGANGCAATTAAAATCCCGGAAAGGATAAGAAATTTTTTCCTATTTGCTNTAAATTCAATATTTGGCTTTTTGAAGAACTGCATATCTCACTCCTTGAAATTGTTAAGCTTTAACTGATTTTGGTTGACCAAAGCTGATATTTGTAGCTCCCATATTAAGGGTAATTTGGAACAACGCTTTGCTAATAAGGATGGCAGTGAACAAAGTTGTTATAATACCAATCATCAATGTCATAGCAAAGCCTTGTATTGGTCCAGTCCCAAAGAAATATAGGATTAATCCTGTTATGAAAGTTGTTATATTCGAGTCTAAAATAGCCGAAAGAGCCTTGCTAAAACCTTCGTCGATAGCAGATTTCATTGAACGGCCCTTTTCCAATTCTTCGCGGATTCGTTCATATATTAGCACGTTTGCGTCCACAGCCATACCAACAGTTAGAATAATACCTGCAATACCNGGCAAGGTTAAAGTTCCTTGGAATGCAGCCATAATTCCAATAATAAGCATTACGTTGATTAGNACAGCTATGTTTGCATAAAGGCCTGCAACAGAATAGTAGGCAATCATAAACAAAAGCACAAGCAAAGCTGCGAGTAATAATGATTGAATTCCTTTTTGAATAGAGTCCTCACCAAGCGAAGGTCCTACGATTCTTTCCTCAACAATTTGAACAGGGGCTTTTAATGCACCGGCTTTCAAAACGATTTTCAAAAGTTTTGCTTCCTCGGGACTACTCATTCCTGATATTTGAGAATTNCCTCCAACGATTTTCTGTTGGACTACCGGAGCCGAATAGACAAGATTGTCGAGCACTATTGCTATTCGCTTTTTAATATTGGCGCCGGTAATTTTTGCCCACTTTTCTGCTCCGTCGCTGTTCATCGACATAGTTACGATGGGTTGGTTTGTGGTTGGGTCGTATGTTGCAACGGCATCGGTAATGACTTCGCCAGTAAGTTCGGGGTCTCGCTTCAAACCATAAAATGAAAGAATTTTATATTCTTTNCCTTTGTTGTCCTTGATAATTTCTGGCTTGGCACCGGGAAGAATTTCCACATCATAGGGTAGAAGAGCCCTAACTTCTTTTCGTTTAAGGATAGCCTCGAACTTGTTCCAAACGTCTTGGAAAATTTCGAAGGAATATTCNCCTTTTGGAACTTGAGAAGCATTGTAGAATCGAACATCGCGTTGGTATTGGGTTCTTTCGCCGTTAGGAGGCATANAGTTTGTAATGAACAAAGTTGTGAATGGATGGTCTTCCAAATACCTTCTNGATTTTTCTTCTTGTGACAAACCTTTATATGGGTCGGTTGTATCGGCATTTTCGCCAGCTTTGGTTGTATCTGTGCCTTTGGTTGCAAGAGTTGTGTCGCTGGATTCGGTCTTTGATGTGTCGGCAGAAACAAGCTGCTTTTCTTTAATCGAAGTATCGCTTGGAATCGAAGGCAAGGTTTGATTGTTTTTGGAAATTTGTTTTTCCTTTTTCAAGTATTCATCGATTTTATAGAAAGCGGCAACAAGATTTTCATCATTGCGGACAAGTTTGAATTCCAAACGAGCAGTTGTTTGGAGCAATTGCCTCATTTCGGTTTCATTTGTAACGCCCGGAAGCTCCAATAGAATCCGCCTTTGACCAATTTTTTGGATTGTTGGTTCAGAAATGCCATATTTATCGACTCTTTGTCGAATGACTTGAAGAGCTTGGTCGATAGATTCTTTTGCATTTTCTTTTAGCTTTTCAATGATTTTATCTTCTGTGGCAAGTGCCTCGCCACCGAAATCGAAGTAATCGGAAAGGAATTTCCTTTTCGGTCGGGCAATTTGGTCGAAGTTTCGTTTAAAGATGTCGACAATGTCCTCGTCGGAAGTCTGAGCATCTTTCCTAGTTTTTTCGAGAACCTCTTGGAAGATATCATCAATGGCGTCTCGCTGGGCACTTTCCTCAATCATCTTCAAAACATCGACCTCGAGAGTTACATACATTCCGCCGCGTAGGTCAAGACCAAGTTTGATTCTATTAGCTTTAGCATCGAGTAATTCTTTCCCGTATTGTTTATCGAATTTTTCGATAATAGCTAAGGAATCCGACGGATTTTTTGCTTTCTTGGCTTCTTCCAAGTATCTTTGTTTCAACTTCTCGAGATTGCTTGCTTTGTAAGTTGGATAGAGCAAGAAAAGTGAAATAACAATAGGTNATAAAACAAGNAAAATCTTTCCCCACGACTTCTTCAATTGAAACCTCCTTAATTATTATTTCTGCTTAAAAAAATACAAAATTACTACATATTAGTTTAACTACCAATTTGAAATTTAATTCTTTGAAATTAATCGAAAAGTGCATCAACAAAAATAACTGGATTAAATGGTTGCAAGTCATCGATTTTTTCGCCAACCCCAATGAATTTTACAGGGATTTTGAATTCCATTGCAATGGGTATAACAACTCCTCCTTTTGCTGTTCCGTCCAGTTTNGTTAAGACTATGCCAGTTATGGGTGTAACCTTGGTAAATTCTCTTGCCTGTTGTATAGCATTTTGTCCTGTGGTTGCATCCAAAACGAGCAGGACTTCATCGGGTGCCTCTGGTTTCAACTTCTTCATTACACGAGTGATTTTTTCGAGTTCGGACATTAAGTGTGCTTTGTTATGAAGTCGTCCCGCNGTGTCTATAATCACAACATCAATATTTTTCGAAATAGCNGAATGCAGTGTATCGAATGCAACTGCAGCGGGGTCAGCTCCTTGCTTTTGTTGAATAACAGGNACGCCAGCCCGTTCTGCCCAAATTTCTAATTGTTCGTTTGCAGCTGCACGAAAAGTATCCGCTGCTCCAATTAAGACAGAATGATTCAATTTTTTGTAATTGTAAGCNAATTTGCCTATCGTTGTGGTTTTTCCAACTCCATTGACACCAACAATCAGTATTGTATGCGGTTTTTTGTTTGCATCAATACGGAATGGGTTTGCATTCAATTCTTGCGAGGAATTTTCGAGGATGTTGATGATTTCCAGTTTAATAATCTCAATGATTTCATCAATATTTGCATTTGAAAGCTTGGATGCGTTCTTTTTCAAAGTATCGAGTATTTTCTCGGTGGCTTCGAAACCAATATCGGCAGAGATTAGTATTTCTTCGATTTCGTCAAGTAGGTTTTGGTCGAGTTTTTTCCCAATTCCGATAGCAGATTTAAGCCTATCGAAAATGTTCGAACGAGTCTTGCTTAATCCCGTTTTGATTTTATCGACGGATAAAGTATCGGAAGATGATTTTANAAAACCAGAAACTTTTTCTTTGAATTTTTCAAATAGTCCCATTTTGTGAATTTAAAAAAAGCAAATTTACGAACTTCTAAGCTTTTTAATCCATTGAAAATAATAGGACGAATATAGTAATATAGAAAGAATTGCTACGAGAATTATTACAATTTCAAGATAATGTTTAATTATTGGATTTGGAAGAATTAAAATCACAAACAAGCAACATCCAATCAAGAAAGCCGATATTTTCCCGATTATATTTGATGGTATGGCNAACTTNAATTTTTTTAAAGCAACAAGCCCAGCCGTTAGAATTACTATGTCTCGTGCAACAATGATGATGGCAGTCGAAAGCGATAAGTTGTTGCTGGCTACCAAACTCAAAACAATGACTAAAATCAGGGTTTTGTCCGCAACNGGGTCGATAATCTTTCCAAATTCAGAAATGGCATTTAAACGGCGGGCAAGATAGCCGTCCAGCAAGTCTGTAATCCAAGCAATTACAATCAGCACCACAGCTACCACACGAAAGTTGTTGAAAAGGCAAAATGCAATTGGGAAGCTAAGTATAAATCTTAAAAGACTTAAGATATTTGGTATAGTCATTGTAAACCATATTTGTTCAACAAAGCTTTTACCGCGAGTTTTCCGCTGAGTGCAGAACTTTCGAGAGTTGCAGGAAGATTAGTGTCTGTCCAATCACCTCCAAAATACAATCCATCTATGGGGGACACTTGCTTGGGTCTATTTCTAATAAACTCTAAATCGAGGTTTATTGTTGCGTATTTATCTTTGATTATTTTCCATCCAAGAATTTTATTGTTTTTTATCTTTGGAAAATACTTTTCCAAATGTGTCTGTAGTAATTGAATTATCTCTTGATTCGAAAGTTCAAGTAGATTCCATCCATTGCTCGTAGTGAAAGAGTAAAGAAACACATCCTTTTTGTAATTATGTATCAGGGTCTTATTGAATATCCAATGGAAAGGGGAGTCGAGCAGAAAAGCAAAGTCNTCTTTGAATAATTCTTTTTCAAAAATGGCATAAATCGAAACTATTGGATTATGTTTTAGAACCTTAAGAAAGCGAAAATAATTGTTCCCGAGCCAATTTGCAGGAAGGATGTTGGGCAGATTTTGTGGGGGAATACAAAGGATAACATCATCAAATTCATAATTTTCGCCATCATTTGTATGGACAAGGAACTTTTCTCCTTCTTTGAAAATGCTTATGATTTTTTTATTCAAATTGATTCTATAATCTGGTGAATTATTAATTACTTCCGTAAATGGAGCAAGCAAACTGGAACTTCCCAAAGTTGAAAAAACAAAAGAAGTATTTTCCAAGAAATGCTTTTTTGAAAGTTTCGAAA
The DNA here is from genome assembly GCA_003731685.1 of Bacteroidetes/Chlorobi group bacterium MS-B_bin-24. Taxonomy (GTDB): domain Bacteria; phylum Bacteroidota; class Ignavibacteria; order Kapaibacteriales; family UBA2268; genus Naka2016. The sequence goes on along the minus strand of RCNO01000060.1, from coordinate 2,228 downwards.
AATAAAGCCGATGGAATGTTCTCTAAATCGTTGTTAAAAATCGAGACGCCGATTGGTTGCCAAAATACTTTGATAACTTCTTCATTTTGGTGATTGCTCAACAAAAAGTTTTTAACACTAATGGAATTTGTTGTGCTGAACGATTCCGCATTGACTTTTTTAATAAGTTTTAACAAAGTTGTTTTGGATTTGAAGGAGAGGAAGGGGAATTTAAGAAGTCCCAGAAAGAAACCAAATTGATTTGGGAAAGTTAAAGCTTCTAATCGTGCAGTTTTCCCACTTGGGGAAATAAATTGCACCGACAAATTTTTTGAAGTTTTGAGATATTTAAAGGTTCCCAAGAATTTCAAAATTTCGAAGAAGTTGATATATGCAGAAGAAAATAGATGCTGACCATTTTCAATTTCAAAATCCAATTTGGGGTCGAAAAAAGAGTAAAATCGACCTCCAATAAATCTTTTCGCCTCGAAAATTGTATGTGCTATTTTTCTTTTCTGTAATTCAATCGAAGCAGAAATACCAGCAACTCCGCAACCAACGATAGCAATTTTTTTATTTAGCATTCTCAACTGGTGTTGGTTCAATCATCTGAGGCTCTTCTGCCTTGACTTTGAATATTTTCGTTAACGCTTCGATGGCAACCCAAATTCCAAGTATAATNAGCAATGTTGTNATAATAATTAAGACTATATCGAATTTCGGAATATAGGAAAATACGAGCTGATAAATTAAAGCTGTTTCGGTAACCACCAGCATAAACAATGCTGGGAACAATGTATACCATTTCGGGGCTTTTATNCCCAAAAGATAAGTTGTTACAACAAATAGCGAAAGAGTTCCGATGAGTTGATTTGCAGAACCAAATACACTCCAAATCTTTTGGTAACTACCGCTAAGGCAGATTATTAATGCAGANACNACGACAATTGTAGTTGCGAAAAATTTATCTTTTAGTATTCCACCGTATTTCGCTCCAAATCCTTCTTGAACAATGTATCGACAAAGTCGAGTTCCAGCATCCAAAGAGGTCAAAATGAATGCATTTAGCATTAAAATGCCAAAAGAAGTTCCAAAAACAAGTGGGATACCCAGCGATTGAACAGTTAAACCCAGTGCAGTTCCAAAAAGTATATCGGCGTTTTTGTTCGTGAGAATTCCAATGAATGAGCCTTTGGGGTCACCATTGAAGGGGAGAACGCTGGAGACCATCATAATTACCAAAAAGGCGAGNGCACCTTCGGTTAACATTCCACCATAGGCAATTNCTTTGCCTTGGCTTTCCTTGTCCAATTGTTTGGCTGAGGTTCCACTTGCGATTAACGAATGGAAGCCCGAAATTGCACCGCAAGCAATCGTTATGAAAAGTATGGGGAATAATGGTCCAGCTTTGCTAAAAAAAGATAAATAGTGTGGTCCCTGNATATTTGGATGGAGGAAAATTATTCCAATGTAACCAAGGAACATACCGATTATTAGGATGTACATTGCAATATAATCTCGCGGTTGTAAAAGCAACCAAACGGGCAGAATGGAAGCAATATAACAATATGCTAAAATCAAAATAAGCCAAAATTCATANCTTGCTTTTATTTGGANTACTTGTCCNCCCCAAAGCAGAAGTCCCAAGCCAATTAAAGAAATGAGTGTGGCAATATAGACATTTATTTTCAATCTGTAATGAAGGATNGCAAATAGTAAGGCGATAAATATAAGACCAAAAGTTGGNAGGACAATTGTNGGGTCTTCCATAAGAGTTCGGGCTGTTAAATCGGCAAAAACAGCAATTACAAGAACAAGAGTAAGAAATACGAAAATTGAAAAAAAGAAACCTGCACGAGGAGAAATTACCTTATAGCCAATATTTACGATTGAATATCCCTTGTTGCGAACCGATGTAATTAAGCTGGTGTAATCGTGAACAGCACCGATGAAAACAGAACCGAGGAGAATCCACAAAAGAGCCGGTAACCAACCAAAGTAGGAGTAAGCAAGTATTGGACCAATAATGGGACCGGCGCCTGCAATAGCGGAAAAGTGGTGCCCAAAAAGAACTATTGGTTTTGTTGGAACATAATCTTTATCGTCAAAAAGGGTATGTGAGGGAGTTGGATTTTGGTCTGTTGANCGNAGTACTTTGTTTTTAATAATATTACCATACCAATAATAGGCAAAAATGAACCAAGCAATTCCAAAAAGAATAAAGNAAAGAGTGTTCATATATTACCTCC
>RCNO01000059.1 GCA_003731685.1 Bacteroidetes/Chlorobi group bacterium MS-B_bin-24 | reverse complement strand
ACGACAATGCCGTTCATCTTGTCGCGCATATTAAGACCTACGCTCTTTCTCGACCTAAAATTTGGGTTTAACTGAATTTTTTTCCAGGTTTTCCCTCCATCTATAGTTTTGAAAATGAGTCCTAAATATTTCTCGATTAAATTTAATCCAGATAAACCAAGCGACTTAACACTGTCGACATGGACAAAAATAGTCAAAGAATCTCCATAACAGAAACTTCGAGTAGAAAAATAAGTTGAATCTGTAGAGACAACTGTTCTTAGGGCAAGACAATTGGCAATTGTATCGCCCATTTTGTTATAAATGCAAACTGTATTTTGGCCACCGCTTGTTAATCCCATATAGTGGTTTAAATCATAAAATACTGGAACCCACAAAGGAGCAAGAAATTTCCATTTAGGTACTTTTTGGGAAAATGTTGGGGAAGAAAGTAAAACCACTAAAAGAAAGACTTTCAATAGTCTTAGTTTCATAACTCCTCCTAACTTTTAAAAAAATATAATTTACTTCGGGGGCTTAAAAGCCCCCTTTTTATTAAAACTTTAAAAACTTAAAAACCTTTTTCGTTTTATTGTTAGATATTTCGCAAATATATACCCCAATGGGCAATCCTTTAAGCGGAATAAAAAGTGTACCATTACCCTTGCTCACACTGAACCTTTCTAATGAAATTTTTTCGCCGAGAAGGTTGTATATTGTGGTACTTAGGCTCGAATTCTCTTCTGTAATAATTTCGATAGCCAAGTTATCGCCAACAATTTTGTGGTTCAAAATTTCCAAACTTCCTGTTACTGTTTTAGGGGTTTCGGCTTTTTTGGGGGTTATTTCCTTCCAATCTGTACCCAGAATAAGCGTTTGGAAGATTCGCCCGTCCTTTAATTCCAATCGACAAGCAAAGCTTTTTTGAATCGGTTTCCCCCAGACAATGAATTGGAGGAATATAAACAACAATAAAACTAATATTACTTTTGTTTTTTTCATAGCTCCTCCAATTAATCACATACCTGAATACAGTCTTCCATACCACTTTGTGTTGGGCAATCATGCTCAGTTTGGGATTCTACCTGAGTAACCAAGATTTGGCCAAGCTGGTCCATACAAACTTTATACCATGTTAGGCAACAATAATCATACAAACAATAACTATAAGCACCCCAATAAATTGGGTAACGCCCCCAATCGGGATTTAAATAGAATTTCCAACAAGTAGCTTTGCTAACTCGCCAAAAATAAGTACATTCGCCAGGTGAGGTTGGTCTACAAATCTCTGTTCTAGTAATTCTATACCAGATGCTATTTGTACCTTTCTGATTATAATCGTTGATTAAGTGGTGAATAATTTGTGCCTCGGCAATATCGCACATCGTTTTAGGGTCGTAATTATTACAATTTGAATCTAAAGCACGAACTCTCCATAGTAAAATATCGCACCAAATTCCACAAGCTTTTCTAATGTAAAAATCTGCAACATAACGACAAGGTCCTAATTGGAATTGAACAGTAAGTGGAGATTGGATTTTAAAAGAATCATTAAAACAATCTGGCATACAAATCACGGTATCCGCCTTCAAATTTTCAAAATGAAAAAACAAAGGTAAAAGAATAAAGAACAATAAACTTATATAAAATTTTGAAGTTTTCATTGTTATCTCCTATTTTGTTTAACAAAAAGTTAATAAAACAATAAAAGCGAAAGACAATGTTTAGGCACGAAGTTTTGAAATAACTTAAGCCTTTTTGCTTGCAAAATTTATAACATCGGAGGTCCCCGGCAATTGGAACAGAATTTATATAAATCAGACTGATTTTTCCGATATAACTCTCTCTCTCTCTCTCTCTTCAGGTTGGTAAATTAAATTAAGTATAAATTGCGTTTCAGTAAAAGTTAGGCTTCGCTGAAAAGCAAGATTTAAAAACACTTTTCGACACTTCTGCCAAAACATTTCAAACCTACTATGAATTACATTACTAAATTATAAAATTAATTTAAAATTTCCAAATTTTTAAAAGTTCAAATATAGTGTAGATTGTATTGAGCAATTCCAAATTTTTTAATTTCATTTAAATTTAAACATAGAATGGATCGTCTTGGGTAATCTCCTTTTGATTTTAAACGGAAACGAGACCATTCAAAATATTTTCACAAAAAAATCGATTTTATTTCTTTAAAAATTGATTAAATTTATTTTTTTAAATAATATTTTTGTAATTTAGATTTTTGCAAATAGTTAGGTTAAGATTGACAAGTATAAAGGTGTTTGGTTTAACATTTTTTAAGAGGTAAGGAAATGGCTGGAAGAAGCTTGAACAAAGCACAATTAATCGGGAATGTAGGAAAAGACCCCGAATTGCGAAAGACCCCACAGGGCAATAGCGTTTGCACTTTACGAGTTGCGACCACTGAGTTCTATCGTGGCCGAAACGGCGAGCGAAAAGAAATTACAGACTGGCACAGTGTTGTGCTTTGGGACCGTTTGGCTGAGATAGCCGTACAGAAGATACGAAAGAGCGATAAGATTTATGTCGAAGGAAAGTTGCGTACACGTTCGTTCGAAAAAGATGGAGTTACAAAATTTGTTACTGAAATTATTGCGCAGAATATCATCATTTTGAGTAGGAAGCAACCCCGAACCGATTCGACAACAGATACTTCATCGGAAGACTCTTTCAATATTAATTACCCAAGCGACTATAACCCAACTGAGTCTTCAAATCAGTGAAACAAATAGGGCTGTCCCCGATATTTTTGACGAAAGTTTTTGAAAGGGGGCAGCCCAAAATAAAACGAAAGGTGGTGCTATGCCATTTTCAATGAACAAAGTTATTATTATCGGGAATCTTGGGGCTGACCCTGAATTTCGTACAACTCCGCAAGGTGTAAATGTTTGCCGTTTTCGTGTTGCTACAACTGAACGCTACCGCGACCGTAGCGGAAATTGGCAAGATGATACGGAATGGCATAATGTTGTTGTTTTTGGACCGCTTGCCGAAACAGCCTCCCGAATGTTAAAAAGAGGTAGCAAGGTTTGCGTGGAAGGACGCAACAAAACTCGACATTACGAGAAGAATGGCGAAACACATTACATTACCGAAGTGATTGCCCGTTCAATTGTTTATCTCGACCCCAAAAGTGAACGCCAAACGACTGAATCTGCATCTGTTGTCAATGATTATGTCGATACGACCTCGTATTACCTTAGTGATATTCAGGATGTTGACTCCGAGCCAAGCAATCCAATCGATGCAGAAAATCTGGAAGAAGACGACCTCCCGTTTTGATTTATGAGTCCCAAGCTCCTGCTTTTCGATATCGATGGAACCATTCTCAAAGTCGATGAAGGATTGTCGAAAAGTGTTTTTCTAAAAGTCTTTTCAAAACTATNCGATATAGACATTCGAGATTCTGATATTGATTTCGATTTCTCGGGATTGACGGATTTAAACATTATCTATCAAATATCTGCACGAGTTGGTCTTGAATTTTCGAAAGTTCAGGATAAAATCCAAACCCTATGGAATTTGTTGCTCGATGAGTTTAAAAAATGTTGCCGAAGGAATAATATTCACATTTTTCAAGGCGTAGTTCCATTTATCGAACAACTTTCTGAAAGGAAGGATGTTCTTCTTGGATTGCTAACAGGCAACTTCCGCCAATGTGCTTTTTACAAATTAAACTTAATTGGTTTGGACGAATATTTCCCAATTGGGGCTTTTGGCAACGAGAGCATCGAACGAAGCGATTTGCACCGTTTAGCAATCCAAAGGGCAAATGAATTTGCTGGCAAAGAACTGTTTTCATCTGCTAATACTTTTGTATTGGGCGATTCCGTTCAAGATATTGTATCGGCAAAGAAAAACGGGATTAAAGTAATAGCAGTTGCGACTGGACGAGCGGATAAAACGAAACTGTTGCGTTTTCAACCTGACCTCGTGGTTGATTCATTTTTCCAAAACAATGAAATTTTGAAATTTATCGGGATATGAAAAAGATAATTATAGCAATCGATGGTCCTGCAGGTTCTGGGAAAAGCACCACTGCACGCTTGCTTGCCCAAAGGCTTGGCTATATTTATATCGATACTGGGGCAATGTATCGTGCTGTTACTTTGTACTGGCTCGAAAAAAAACTACCACTGGACGAGCAAATCATTTGCAACTTGCTTGATGAAATTTCTATTTCATTTCGAAACGAGGATGGGGAACTGCGAATTTTTTTGAACAACAATGATGTAAGCGAAAAGATTCGTTCCCCCGAGGTAACAAATTTTGTTAGCCCGATTAGTGCGATTAAATGTGTTCGTGAGTTCCTTGTTTCCGAACAAAGGAAGCTCGGTGCCAACGGGGGCATTGTGATGGATGGCAGGGACATTGGAACCGTCGTATTTCCCAACGCCGAGCTAAAAATATATCTTGTTGCAAGTGTCGATGAGCGGGTTCGGCGTCGCCTTTTGGAATTGAAGCAGAAGGGGGTTGAANTTTCTNCCGAAGAAGTACGGCGACAGATTGTGGAACGCGACCGAATCGATTCTACCCGCCANCACAGCCCCTTGCGTAAAGCCGACGGAGCAATCGAAATCGACACAACAAACCTAACCATCCCCGAACAAGTGGATATAATCTACAAAATGGCTTTGGAAAAGATAAGGGAGCGAGGAGCCCCCGAAATTTTTGGATTTTAGATTTTTCCGCTTCTGGAATTATTAAAGAGGTTATTCTTAAACTTTAGATTTTTTTAATCCATATTTCTTTTAAAATTTTTTTAAGATTTTTAGCTTACTTTGCCTTCCAAGTTTCGGATTTTTAAGTAAATTTATATAAATTTGTTTTCCATCAAAAGTCTGTAAATTTCTTTGACTTTTAGATTAATTTTATTTGTGAGCATAAATATGGATATGGAACTTGGCTCCATTGTTAAATGTAGAAATCGCAATTGGGTATTGTTGCCAAGTGAATCGGACATTTATCTTTTGAGACCACTGACTGGTGGTTCCGATGAGGTTATTAAAATAAAGAAAGGGCTATCGAATATTATTGGTTACGATTTGCCTACTGAAAGGGTTGTCCCTTCCTTTTTTCCGCCACCAAGCAAAGAAGATTTTCAGGATTTTGCGAGCGCCCATATTTTATGGAACGCTGTCAGGTTGAACCTCAGAGAATCTGCAGCCCCATTTCGTTCCTTGGGAAGGATTTCTATTCGACCGAGGGTATATCAGTTTGTTCCTTTGTTGATGGCTTTGAAATTAGACCCTGTAAGGCTTTTTATTGCCGATGATGTTGGGGTTGGAAAAACTATCGAAGCTTTGCTGGTTGCGAGAGAATTATACGATAGAGGCGAAATTAAACGTTTTGCGGTGCTATGCCCTCCTTATTTGTGTGAACAATGGGAAAAAGAATTAAGAGAAAAATTTAATTTTGAGCCCGTAATGATTCGCTCTGGAACCATTAGCAGTATAGAGCGAAGTCTGCCCCAAGGGACAAATATTTACACTCACTTTCCTGTTCAGGTGATTAGTATCGACTGGGTTAAAAGCGATAGAAATAAGCACCTATTCATTCAATTTTGTCCAGATTTAGTAATCGTCGACGAAGTTCATGGCGCTGCCGACTCGTATGGTGGAAAATCTTCTCAACAGGAAAGGCACNAGCTTTTGAAGGAAATTTCAAAATCAAAAAAACAGCTTCATTTAATTTTTCTCACCGCAACACCTCATAGCGGGAAAGAAGAAGCTTTCCGTTCTTTGCTTGGTCTGTTAAAACCTGAATTTGCGGATTGGCACTTTAGCGAGCTTAATGAGTATCAGAGAGGTGAACTTGCCAAACATTTTGTTCAAAGAACTAGGAAAGACATCGAAAAAGATTGGGAATCCGAAAGCTGTTTCCCCGAAAGAATAACCAATGACGAAACTTATGAGCTTTCCGATGAATATAGGGAATTGTTCAAAAAAACTTATGAGTTTTGCTTCGAAATCATTAAATCATCAGGGAATCTCGAAGAAAGAAAACGAAGGGTTCGTTATTGGGGTGCCCTTGCTTTGTTAAGATGTGTAATGTCGAGCCCATCTGCAGCAGCTATAGCTATAAGAAATAGAATTACGGAGCAAAGTGGTTCGGAAGATGATGGAGATTTTAGCACTTTTGTTTTTGAACAAACAGACCAACGCACCGACGATGAAAATCCAATTCCTCCGATAGAGGCTACCGACCAAACACTTCCTTATACCGAAAAAAGAAAACTCAGAGAATTAGCCCAGCTTGCCGATAGTTTAAAAGACAACATAAACAAAGATAACAAGCTGTTGGCTTGTGTCAAAATTGTGAAAGAACTCTTGCGCGATGGTTTTAATCCAATTGTTTGGTGCCGTTATGTGGCTACNGCCGAGTACGTAGGTTCCAATTTANAAGCCCTTCTTTCTGATGTTCAAGTTATTACAATAACTGGCCGAATGGGCGACGAGGAAAGAAAATTTGAGATTGAGGGAATTGACCCAGAGAAACCAAGAGTTTTGGTAGCAACAGATTGTTTAAGCGAAGGTATTAATTTACAGGATAAATTCGATGCAGTTATTCATTACGACTTGCCTTGGAACCCCAATAGGCTTGAGCAAAGAGAAGGCAGAGTCGACCGTTATGGTCAGAATAAAAGACAGGTTAAAGCCATCAGATTTTATGGTCGGGATAATCCTGTTGATGGAAAAGTACTTGAGATACTTTTGGATAAAGCAAAAGAAATTTATAAGACACTTGGCACTTATGTCCCTATCCCCGAAGAGAACGAAAGTATTATGGAGGCTTTATTGAATGCTTTGTTTTTTAAAGCTGATGCTGGTTCACAATTACGTCTATTCGATTATAAAGCATTTATCAATGAATTCCACTTGAAATGGGATAAAGTTCTTATGAGAGAAAAGGTTAATCGTACACGCTTCGCTCAAAGGGCACTAAAGCCCGCCGAGGTTAAGGCGGAACTCGAAAAGACCGACACGGTATTGGGTGACCCCGATGCTGTTAGAAAATTTTTGTTTGATTGTGCACAAAGAATAGGTTTTCAAATAATCAAAGACAAAAAAAGGAATAATGTATACAGAATTCCATTAGATTCCAATTCCACTAGTATGTTGCCCGATATGATAAAGTATGCGTTGCCAACCAAACATAAAAAGGATTACTGGCTTATTAGTTTCGATTCTCCAACTCCCGAGGGTGCTGAATATATTGGAAGAAATCATCCTTTTGTTGCGGCTCTGGCTCAATTTATTTTCGAGAATGCATTGNAAAATACCTCGCTCCCAGATTCTACCAAGTATGTTTCGCGTTGCGGGGTAATATGTACAAAAGATGTTTCATCCAAAACAATACTTCTTCTTCTGCGAGTTAGATATAAGTTTATGCAACCAACGAATCTACATATTTCGGAAGAAATCTTGGTTGCTGGTTTTTCGCTGAACAACAATGAAATCNTTTCGCTTAAAAGAGAAGATGCACTGAATTTGATTACTTCCGCGAAACCTGATGCTAATATTCCCTTAGAGGAAAAAAAGAATATACTTGAAGAGATACTCCAAAATTTCCGTGGGTGGGACGATAAAAAAATTTTTACGACTAGGAACGACAAATTTGCCTCCGAAACTCGCCAACTGCTTTATAATAGAGCCAAAGAGCTCGAAGATAGCCACAAACGCATCCGTAAAGCTGCTGCTTTACAAATTAAAGACTTTTCTATTGAACCTCTTTTTCCGCCAGACCTAATTGGATTACTGGTTTTACAACCTGTGGAGAAAAAATGAAAATTTTACCCGATGTTAAAATCGAAGGGGGGCTTTTTAATTCTGATATTATTGAACAAATTCTTGTTGGTGATATTTCGGGACAAAAGCCCGAGGATTTCGCATTGGGTAATCGCAGAAATCTTATCGACGAAATTGCTTCGGTTTTTTCCGATGCTCGTGCACTTTGGAATGTTTTTAAACACAGGCGCGAAAAACTTCCCGAAAGCGACATCGGAACTTCTGCGACAAGGGATACCTGGGTTGTTCCTTTNCTTGGGCTTTTAGGTTACGAGCTTCAGTATAATCATAAAGCCTATGTGGTTGATGGACTTACCTTCGCTATTTCTCACCGCGCCGGCGAAGACGAAAAATCTCCCCCGGTTCATATTGTTGGCTTTCGTCAGGATTTAGGCAAACTACCACCCACAGGCCGTCCAAGGCTTGCTCCCCATTCCCTTCTCCAAGAGTATTTAAATAGGACTGAGCAGGNTTGGGGAATTGTTACAAATGGCTTAACTCTTCGTGTCCTTCGCAGTAGCTTATACGTCAGTAAACAAGCTTATATTGAATTCGACCTCGAGAAAATCTTCGAAGAACAACATTTCGAAGATTTTTCCCTTCTTTTCCGTTTAATTCACAGAACAAGGCTTCCAAAAGCTGGCTCTAAACCAGACGAATGCTTTTTAGAAAAATACTATCTGGAATCAATTGTGCAGGGCAGTCGTGTTCGGGACCATCTACGCGACAATGTTGAGGAATGCATTAAAATTCTTGCCAATGGCTTTATNGCCCATCCACAAAATTCGNAACTTAGGAAAAGGCTTTATCCCGATTACCCNGAAAATGATAAATTAACTGCACAAGACTTATATCGCGATTTGCTCAAACTCGTTTACCGCTTCCTTTTNCTTATTGTTAGCGAAGATAGAGGCTTAATTAGTTCAAACCCGCTTTATCTGGAACATTATGGAATATCGAGGCTTAGGCGTTTGGTAGATAAACTCAGNNCATACAACGAGTTTGACGATATTTGGCAAAGTTTNCGCGCTTTGTGGAAAATTCTTGCAAAAGAGGAATTTGCAAACTTACTCGANGTTTCCCCTTTGAATGGGGATTTATTCTCCGAAATTTCTTTGGATATATATACTATTAAAAATCGAGACCTTTTGGAGGCATTTTGGCATTTGTTTTATTATCGGGAAAATAATTCTTCGCCCCCGCGAAGAGTAAGTTTCTCTGCATTGGATGTCGAAGAACTTGGTTCGGTTTACGAAAGCCTGCTCGATTTCCATCCACAAGTCGATTTTTCGACCGACCCACCGGAATTTCATCTTGCAACGGGCTCCGAAAGGAAAAGCACCGGCTCCTACTACACTCCGCCCGAACTCGTCGCCGAACTCGTTAGTTCAGCCTTGGAACCCGTTATCAACGATAAGTTAAAAAGCTGCAAAACAAAGGACGAAAAAGAGAAAGCCCTGCTTTCGATAAAAGTATGCGACCCCGCCAGTGGCTCGGGGCATTTCCTGCTTGCCGCCGCCCGCCGCCTTGGCAAAGAACTTGCCCGTATTAGAACAGGCGAAAACGAACCTTCGCCCGAAAAATTGCGCGAAGCGATACGCGATGTTGTTGCCCACTGCATCTACGGCGTCGATAAAAACCCGCTTGCAGTGGAACTCTGCAAAGTTGCCCTTTGGCTCGAATCCCATTGCAAAGGTAAACCCCTTTCTTTCCTCGACCACCGCATCCGCTGTGGCGACTCCCTCGTCGGTGTTATGGATTTAGAAATTTTGAAGTCAGGCATTCCCGATGATGCCTTTACACCTTTATCCAGCGACAACAGACAAATTGCAGCATCTTTAAGAGGCAGGAACAAAAGAGAAGGAGAAGGCCTACAGAGGTCTATAAGGTTTGATGCTGCAAGTGAAATAGTAAATTTCTCGCAAGAGATGAAAAAAATAAATAGAATAAGAGATGATACACCTGCCCAGATAAGGGAAAAACAAAAGGCATATAATGATTATCAAAGTAAGACGGAAAAAGACAGAACGGCTTGTAATATTTGGACTTATGCCTTTTTCCAAAAGTTTAATCCTAACGAACCAAATGTAACAACAGATTTTCTGCTTACCTATATGGAAGGTGGTGCAGTTGATTCAAAAACCCTTGCAAATGTTAATACAGTTGCACAAGAAAACAAATTCTTCCACTGGCAATTGGAGTTCCCCGAGGTTTTTAAAAATGGTGGATTTGATGTTGTTCTTGGAAATCCACCTTGGGAGAGAATTAAACTTCAGGAACAGGAATTTTTTGAAAGAAGAGACTCTGAAATTGCCAATGCACTTAATGCCAGTGCAAGAAAGAAATTAATTAAAGAACTGCCAAA
>RCNO01000058.1 GCA_003731685.1 Bacteroidetes/Chlorobi group bacterium MS-B_bin-24 | reverse complement strand
TTTTTCCATTTTTGCACTTCTACATACGTTATAGACACATAAATTTGCAAAAAGTCTCAAAAAATTTTAACCTAAATTACTTTTTTATGTGATATTTTTTTATTAAAATTGTATTTTTTTATTGGGGAAAAGAATAAACATATGAGTATCGAAGAAATTCAAAAGGAATTGAAAGCCGAAGGGCTGGACGGATGGTTGTTCTACGATTTTCACAATCGCGACCCAATCGCAATCCGAATATTGAACATCGACCCGAAACGATTTACCTCGCGCCGTTGGTTCTATTTTATCCCCGCCGAAGGCACCCCCAAAAAACTTGTCCACAAGATTGAGTCGTGGAAACTAGACCATTTGCCGGGAGAGAAGTTCACCTACCTACCGTGGGAAGAACTGCAAAGCAATCTACGTCAAATCCTTGCGGGGGCAAAGAAAGTGGCAATGCAATATTCCCCACGCAATGCAATCCCCTACATCTCGATGGTCGACGCAGGCACGGTCGAACTGGTTCGCAGTTTCGGGATAGATGTGGTTTCCAGTTCAAATCTGGTTAGTTTGTTCGAATCCCATTTAACCGACGAAGAAATTGCCAGCCACGCGCGTGCGGGTGAATTTATGCACAAAGTTAAAGACCTCGCTTTCCGCGAAATTGCTCGCAGAGTACGCCAAAAGAACTACCCGACTGAATACGAAATCCACCGCTTTATGCTCGACCTTTACAAGGAATTCCATCTGGTGGCAAACGATGGTCCAATTGTGGCAATCAATGAACACGCAACCGACCCGCATTTTGAACCTACCAGCGAAAATTGCTTTGTGATGAAGGAAGGCGATTTAGTTCTACTTGACCTATGGGCAAAGCTCGACGGGGAAAAAACTATTTATTACGATATTACTTGGATGGGCTACATTGGAACAAGCGTTCCACAGGAACTTTCGGAAATTTTCAACATCGTAACTTCTGCAAGGGATAGTGCACTTCGACTGGTGCGGGAAAGGTTTTCGAAAGGCTTACCGGTCTTTGGTTTCGAGGTCGATGACGCAGCGCGCAAAGTTATTGCCGACGCTGGCTACGGGAGCTTCTTCACGCACCGAACTGGTCATAACATTGGCGAAGAAGTCCACGGCAACGGCACTCATATGGACAATTTAGAAACACGCGACGAGCGAAGAATCATTCCCGGAAGTTGCTTTTCGATTGAGCCGGGAATTTACCTTCCTGAAAGAAAAATCGGATTCCGCTCGGAAATTGATGTCGTAATAACGAACAAGTCGGAAGTCGTTGTCTTTGGGGACATTCAGAAAGAAATAATACCAATTTTGAATTTAGAATAAAAATTTATGTTAAATAAAAATTAGGTTTATATGTTCAAAAACCATCCCAAAGGCTTATTTGTGATGTTCTTCTCCAATATGGGAGAGCGTTTCGGCTTCTACACAATGATGGCTATTCTGGTGATGTATCTCCAAGCGAAGTATAATCTTGGGAGCGGGAACGCTGGCTTGATATACAGCGTATTTTACTTTGCAATTTACGGATTGGCATTAGTTGGAGGATTTATTGCCGACCGAGCGCAAAACTATAAAGGCGTTGTGCTTACGGGATTAATTGTAATGTTTGTAGGATACGTATTGCTGGCGATTCCGGGGCTCGGGCTTTCGTTTGCCATTCTTGCTTTGTTTACGATTGCTTTCGGGAATGGCTTGTTCAAAGGCAATTTGCAGGCTCTTGTCGGACAACTCTACGACAATCCCCAATATTCGCACCTTCGCGATACTGCCTACAGCATTTTTTATATGGGAATCAATATTGGAGCTTTCTTTGCTCCGAACGCAGCCCGAGGTATTCGAACTTGGTACTTGAGCAGTCACGGTTTTCGTTACGATGCCGATTTGCCCAGCCTTTGCAATCAGTTTCTGGACGGCACACTAAAAGATGTCGGTAAATTCAAAGAGCTTGCAACTTCCGCCAGTATCAATCCAATTACCGACTTGGCAACATTCGCTCGCCAATATCTCGATGTCTTTACTACTGGATACAATTATGCATTTGGGATTGCTGCCTTGGCAATGATTGCTTCGCTAATTATTTACTTGCTGTTCAAACATCATATTCCCGACCGCAAAGCAGCGGAAAAGAAAGGTGATGTACAAATCCCAACTCTTTCGAAAGAAGAAGAAAAACAACGGCTTGTGGCTTTGGGTTTGGTTTTCCTCGTTGTCATTTTCTTCTGGATGTCGTTCCACCAAAATGGTTTGACTCTTACATTCTTTGCCCGAGATTACACTGTTAAGATGGTCGATAAATTTACTTTTATTTTCTTCAATATCTTCTCGTTCCTAACTTTGCTTGCTGGATTTTATGGATTATATTTTCTTTTCAAGAAAAATGCAAAGACGCCGACCCGCATTATTGGCGCAATTGTATCGGTGGCAGGATTTGTGTTAACATATCTCCAATACCAAAGCTTCCCCGAACAAAATCTTATTGAACCCGAGACATTCCAGCAGTTCAATCCAATATTCATTGTAGTTTTAACCCCAGTCGTTGTCGGCTTTTTTGGATACTTGCGAAAGAAAGGCAAAGAACCCTCGACCCCGCGAAAGATAGGTATAGGGATGCTTTTAGCAGCAGTTGCTTTCGCAGTGATGATATTCGGCTCCATTGGATTGCCGTCGCCAGCGGAACTTGCAGGATTGCCCTCCCCCGTTAGAGTTTCACCCTATTGGTTAATTTTGGCATATTTCATTCTGACGGTTGCCGAGCTGTTTTTGAGTCCGATGGGCTTATCGTTTGTCTCCAAAGTTGCTCCGCCGCGCTACCAAGGACTAATGCAAGGCGGATGGCTTGGGGCGACCGCAATCGGGAATCAGCTTCTATTCGTTGGCTCCACGATGTGGGCACGAGTCGAGGTTTGGCAGGTCTGGTTAATCTTCGTCATCTGCTGTTTGATTTCAGCAACGTTCATCTTTTCGATAATGAAGCGGTTGGAGCGAGCCACAGGCAACGCCACAAAGTAATTAAAATAACACGCAGAGGAATAAATTTAATTCGTTTCAAACCCTTGCTCGCAGTTAGCAAGGGTTTAGTTTTCCTGCGGAAAATAACTGAAACTATTTGTATGTAGTCATAATGCAAATGATTTAGTAAATTTGTGAGTTAACATAGATAATTTTTTTCCAATGAAAGAACAAAGCAGTATTAAAATTAAAACCAACCAGTTAAAATTTGAAAGTTTTGATAATGATGAAAATTTTAAAGATATTGATAGTTTCAATAAAGAAAATCTATTGCAAATAATCAAGGGAATTTCGGATTTAAACGATTTACACAAAATAAAGAAACAAGTTATCAAGCTCGAAAATTGGTTATTGAACCAAAAAGAGAATATTTTTGAAGAAATAGGTAATGAAGAACGAAACGAAGCAATTTCTTTTCGGAAAGACACTTTAATATCTGAACTTGAACAGATATTAAAATCACAAACTTTCGAGCGCGCTAAATACTATTTAACCAACAGAAAAAGTAAAATCAACGATGTCCCCAAATTGATTTCGGCAGACTTCTATTACACGCAAAACGTTATGTGAAATTTTGCTGTAAAATTGGTAAAATATGGATAAAACAGAACTTGGCTCGAAAACTGCAAAAGGTGGATTTGCAAACGAAAAAGCAATTTGTAAGAAGTTTAATGCTTGGAAAAATGATAAAGAGGCACAGGAATGGCTTAAAATAATGGGATATGATATTAAAAAACTTGTTTCTGTAAAAGCAATTCAAGTTCCTACAAGAATAAAGAAAAGTGACTTAAGTAAGTTTGAAGTTAAAGAAGAAGAGTATGAGAAGTTTGTGAGATTTAAAAAGGCAGATGCTCAGATAAGAATTATCATAAAGATTGGAAATATACTAAAAATTGAAAATCTATCACTAAAGAAAGCCAACTCAGATGCAGATTATAATCAAATAGACAAAAGAACTGTTGAAGATTATCAAGAAATGTGGAAATTTGATGATGAAATTGCCTTTTGGCTTAGACTTTTTACTGGGGAATTGGAACCGAAGAAATACTCAAGAAAAACGGGTATTAAAAAATTTAGAGATAATCGACGTTTGTTTTTGAATGAAATGCCAGAAAATGTTCAAAAGAAAATTATTAGCTTCTTTGAGAGTAACCGAATAGTAATAGTAAGTGATATAATCATGGGAAGAGGAGGATTATCTGCTAATTGGATGTTAGTAACGAGACTTAACAAAGAAAACAAGACAACCACTTGGACCCTTAAAGATATAAATGTTGTTATGAATTTCTTTGGAAGTGGTGAAGTTTGTGTTTCACCAAGAGGAAGTCTATATATTGGAAAAATTACTATGCAAAAAAAAGGTGGAACTCCAGACCCTACAAAATTACAATTCAAAATAAAACCTTGTCAGTTGTTTGAACTTGGAGGAGGATAACAATGGAAGTAAATAAAGTATATTTAGGCGACTGCATTGAAATTATGAGAACATTGCCAGATGCATCGGTAGATTTAGTATTCGCAGATCCACCATTCAATATAGGAATAAAATACGATGTACATAATGATAATATGCCCTATGAAGAATATTACAAATGGTCTGAAAAATGGATAAAGGAAACATATAGATTACTCAAAAATAATGGTTCAATATACATTGCTATTGGAGATGAATTCGCAGCAGAAATAAATATAATCTTAAAAAGAACAGGTTTTTATTTTAGAAATTGGATAATATGGTATTACACTTTTGGACAAAACCAGAGAAAGAAATTTAACCGTACGCATACCCATATCTTATATTTCACTAAGAACAAAGAAAGATTTACATTTAACGATAATAACATAAGAGTTCCTTCTGCAAGACAGCTTATCTATAATGATAAACGAGCAAAACCTATTGGAAAAATTCCTGATGATGTTTGGCAATTCCCAAGGATTTGTGGTACTTTTAAAGAACGTATAGGAAAGCATCCTTGTCAAATGCCAGAAGATTTATTAGAATTGATAATAAAAACAAGTTCTAATGAAGGAGATTTAGTTTTAGACCCTTTTGGCGGGACTGGAACAACTGCTGTAGTAGCTAAAAAGCTAAAACGAAATTTCATTACAATGGAAATATCAAAGGAATATTATGAGATTATAATAAAAAGATTGGATGGCAAAGTTGAAGAGATAAAAAGAAATAACAAAATTGAGCCAGAAAAACAAAAAAAATTGTTTGATTTTGAATGATAATAATTGCATAACTTCGGCTAGCAGAGGACAAAAGGGAAACTGCTGTTTGAAGATAATAGATTATTTATTGTATTGCTGGACAAGGAATTTCCTTAAAGAAGCTGGGAATTGAAAAGAAATTTCGAGCTGATTTTTAAAGAAATTGATAATTTCTTCCATAAAGAAAATGTTTCTGAAAAAGATGAAATTGCTTTCAATTTTAAGAGAAAAACTTTTACTGCTGTTGCAAAGGTTTTAATAATTACTAGATGAAATATCCGCTTACTTATTAAGACATTTTAAAACTTTCTCTAAATTTTTAAATTTTATTTTGCTGTTATTTTTTTTCTTCTTAATTTTGTAGCTCTTTATTTTATTGAGTGAAAAAATGAATTATACCGGACCAAAAGTAAAGTTATCGAGGAAACTCGGGCTTAATCTGACACCGAAAGCTCAAAAGTATACTGCAAAGAAGCCGTATCCGCCGGGAGCCCACGGCAAGTTGAAACGGCGCGGGAAAATGTCCGACTACGCTCGCCAGCTGCTCGAAAAGCAGAAACTCCGCTTCCAGTATAATGTTTCGGAACGGCAAATGGTGAATTACTTCAAAAAAGCTTCCCGGTTTACAGGAAACACTGGCGATATTCTCTTGCAGTTGCTTGAATCGCGCCTCGATGCTCTTGTTTATCGAGCTGGTTTCGCTCCAACAATTTACGCAGCACGGCAGTTGGTTACTCACGGTCATATCCTTGTGAACGGTAAAAGAGTGAATGTCCCATCTTACAATGTTCGACCCAATTCAGTTGTCAGCGTTAAAGAATCCAGCCGAAAAATACCGATGATTATGGATTCACTCCGTTTGGTTCAACCACCTCCGTACATCGACCTTGTTAAGGCTGATTTTACTTTCAAATTTTTATATGTTCCGCCAAAGGAAGAAATCCCAGTTCAAGTTGAACTTCCGCAGGTCGTCGAATTCTATGCGAGGTAGGTTGTGCTTTTTATTAGTCTAAACATTTTACGATTTATATATTCTCAAAAAGTCATTATTGAATTTAATTATTTGGGTTAGAGATGGAAATAGAAAATATTGGCAAAATAACACGTTCGGCGAAAGAGAGCGAAGTTGAAAAGAAGTGGTGGGTTATAGACGCCACGGGGAAAACGCTCGGGCGATTGGCAAGCCAGATTGCCAAAATAATTAGAGGAAAGCACAAACCCTATTTCACACCGCACATTGATTGTGGCGATTTTGTCATCGTTATAAATGCCGAAAAAGTTCAAGTCGAAGGGAAGCGAGTCGAAAAGAAAGAATATTTCCATTACACTGGTTACCCCGGGGGTGCAATTTTTCGCAAATTCAAAGATTTAATAAAAACGAAACCAGAATTTGTTATTAGGCATGCAGTTTGGGGAATGCTTCCAAAGAATCGACTGGGAAGAAGATTAATCAAGAAGTTGAAAGTATATAAAGGCGATTACCATCCGCATTCTGCTCAGAAACCCGAAAAGCTTGAGTTACCCTATTCCTAAAAATTAATGGAGTAATGAAATGAAAGAAGCTTTGGCTACAGGAAGAAGGAAAACATCGGTTGCACAGGTTCGATTATTGCCCGGAACAGGCAAAATTATCGTCAATGGGCGACCATTCGAAGATTATTTCCCAATCGAAACTCACCGACAGGAAATAATCAAACCTTTACAAGTAACCAACACACTTGGCAAGTTCGATGTCGTTGTTCGAGCCTCTGGCGGCGGAATAAGTGGACAGGCTGGAGCAACTAAGCTCGGAATAGCACGAGCCCTTGTGGAGTTCGAAGAGTCGTTCAAACCAACGCTGAAAGAGTTCGGTCTGCTCACACGCGACCCACGAATGGTCGAACGAAAGAAATACGGACAAAAGAAAGCACGTAAAAGATTTCAATTTTCTAAGAGATAAAATTTCAATCTACCATGTTTCGGGATTGCTTGTGTGTGGGAGGTTCTCCCTCCTGAGCAAGCAAGATGAACGAAACAGATGTTTAACACAAAGGAGTATTTATGGAACATTATGTAACAATTGAACAGCTACTCGAAAGCGGAGCCCATTTCGGGCATCTTACCCGTCGATGGAATCCCAAAATGGAAAAATTCATTTTTACCGAAAAAAATGGGATTCATATCATCGACTTGCGAAAAACCCAGATTTTGATTGATTATGCTCGCCAAGCAGCTTTTAACATCGCTTCCCAAGGGAAGCATTTTTTGTTTGTTGGAACCAAACCACAGGCAAAAGAAATAATTGCGCGCGAAGCACAACGATGCCAGTCGTTCTATGTTACTGAACGCTGGTTAGGCGGTATGCTCACTAATTTCACAACAATTCGCAAAAGCATTAAGCGATTGAACACCATCGACAAAATGGAAGTCGATGGAACATTCGACAAATTGACCAAGAAAGAGCGACTGCTCTTGGTTCGCGAGCGTGAACGCCTACGCAAAGTTTTTGGTGGTATCGAAGATATGATTACTATCCCTTCGGGGCTTTACATTGTTGACATTAAGAAAGAACACATAGCAGTCAAGGAAGCCCGAATTCTCGGAATACCAATAATTGCAATTGTCGATACAAATTGTGACCCCGAACTTGTGGATTATCCAATTCCTGCAAACGATGACTCCAAAATGATAATAGAACTGATTACCAAGGTTATAGCCGATGCTATTATCGAAGGGAAGATGGTTTATACCGAGAAGAGTCGTGAATATGCTGCACGGCCCAAGATTACCGAAGTCGAGGAGGCAATACCCGAAGCTCCACCAGTTCGCTCCAAGCTTCGACCAAGAAAATCCAAGCGTGCAGAAGTTGGAGTTGGAACAGGCGGAAACGTTCCCAAAGTTGAATCTCTCGATGATGGCGAAAGCACAACAACTGCTTGATTTACCTACAAAGAAATCATTGTTTAAAATATAAATAAAAAGGAAAAAGAAATGGCAGAAATTACAACAAAAATGGTTGTAGAATTACGCGAAAAGACGGGCGCTGGAATGGGCGATTGCAAAAATGCGCTTGTCGAAGCCAATGGCGATTTTCAGCTGGCTATTGAAATTTTACGGAAAAAAGGTGCAGCTTCGGCAGAAAAGCGGGCAGCACGAGAAGCCAAAGAAGGCATCGTCGAGGCAAAAACCTCTGCCGATGGCAAGACTGGCGTGATTGTTGAAATTAATTGCGAAACAGATTTCGTTGCTCGAAACGAAAATTTTGTGAATTATGCTTCGAAAGTAGCCGAAGTTTTGCTCAACAACAATGTTTCAACTGTTGATGACCTTTTGAAATGCAAAGTCGACGGCGAAACTGTTCAGGATTTGCACAACGAAATTCTTGCAAAGTTTCAGGAAAACATTCGTATTCGCCGTTTCACAAGGGTCGAAACCTCGGGCTATATCGCTTATTATGTTCACGCTGGGAGCAAACTTGGGGTTCTGGTTGTTTATGAATTCGATAAGCCAGTGGACTTGAACGACGATGCAAAATCGTTGCTTCGTGATATTGCAATGCAAGTTGCTGCAATGAATCCTATGTTCATCGACCGTGAATCTATTCCACAAGATGTCATACAAAAAGAAATAGAAATATATAAAGAAGCTGCAATTAACGAAGGCAAGAAACCGGAAGTTGCCGAAAAGATTGCACAAGGCAAATTAACCAAGTTCTTTACAGAACAATGCTTGATGGAACAAACATTCATAAAAGATGGAAGTCTTTCCGTTGGCAATGTTGTGAAAAAAGTCGAAGACTTGCTTGGTTGTAAGGTTAAAATTTCTAAATTTGTGAGGTATTTCCTTGGGGAAATTGAATAAAATTTATGGAAGTTGAGCCGAAGTATAGGCGAATACTTTTGAAACTAAGTGGCGAAGCTCTAATGGGCGAGGGCAGTTTTGGGATTGCCCCCTCTGCCCTTAAATTTTTTGCAAACGAAGTAAAAGAAATCCACGACCTTGGTGTTCAGATTGGAATTGTAATTGGAGGCGGGAATATTTTTCGAGGTCTGCAATCCGCTGCAAAAGGAATTGACCCTGTTTCGGGCGATTATATGGGGATGCTTGCCACTATCATCAATTGCCTTGCTTTCCAATGTGCCCTCGAAGACCTTGGAATCGAAACCCGACTTCAAACTGCAATAACAATGACCAGTGTCGCCGAGCCTTACATTCGCCGAAAAGCTATACGACATTTGGAAAAAGGTAGAATTGTTTTGTTCGGTGGTGGAACTGGCTTGCCAAACTTCACTACCGATACTACTGCTGTTCTTCGAGCAATCGATATTGGCGCCGATTTGATTGTAAAAGGCACAAAGGTCGATGGAATTTTCGATTCCGACCCAATGCAAAACCCCGAAGCTCGGCTTTTGAAACTTCTTACTTACAACGACGCAATTATTCATAATCTTCGGATTATGGACCAAACTGCGTTTACTTTGTGTCGAGACCACAATATCCCAATTGTAGTTTTGAACATAAATAAAAAAGGGAATCTCCTTCGTCTTTTGAAAGGGGAAACTGTTGGTTCTCTCGTAACTAATTAGAAACAAATAAAGAGGGCTACGATGGAACTCGAAGAAATTATTTCTAAGACCAAAGAACAAATGACCAAGTCTTTGGAATTCTTTAAACAGCAAATCGCAAAAGTTCGGACCGGCAGAGCAAATGCCTCGATTTTGGACAATATCAAAGTCGATTATTATGGCTCTCCCACACCAATAACCCAAATTGCAACGATAAATGTACCCGACGCCAAGACCATTGTTATCCAGCCTTGGGACCCGTCGACACTGGGCGCAATTGAAAAAGCAATCAAGCAATCCGACCTTGGTTTCAACCCTATGAATGACGGCAGAATTTTGCGAATCCCAGTTCCACCATTGACCGAAGAACGCAGGAAAGAAATCGTCAAGTTTTGCAAAAAACTNACTGAGGACGCAAAAATAGCCATTCGCAACATTCGCCGCGACCAAATTGAACTTATTCGTAAAGCCGAAAAAGAAAAGCAACTTACCGAAGATGATAAAAAACTTGGTGAAGAAAAAATTCAAAAAGTAACCGACGAGTTTATAAAGAAAATCGACGAAATATTTTCGACAAAAGAAAAGGAAATTATGGAACAGTAAATCTGCAAAATTTCTAATAGCAAAAGCCCGTCGGGATTTCCGACGGGCTTTTTTGCTTCGTTATTTCTTCAAAATGAACTGCTTTATTTCTCGGTAGCTTTGGCTGTGCATTGTTACAAAATACATTCCGCTGGACAAGTCGCTTACATCCACCCGCACTGTGTAGTCACCAGCCTTCATTTCGCCTGT
>RCNO01000057.1 GCA_003731685.1 Bacteroidetes/Chlorobi group bacterium MS-B_bin-24 | reverse complement strand
ATTCCTGACCACATCCCAATAACATATCGTCCCGAAGGAGATACGCTGTAATAGGGCAAACCACCATCAGCGTAAAAAGACAAATTATCGAAGAAGAAGTTTGATAAGTTTACCCCGGGAACTGTGGTCGAATCAATTGGAATAAAGCCAATAGGTTCCTCGATGCCGTGAATAAACTTCTCTGTCTCGAAAATTGGTATCATTCTGTCGTATCTGGAATACTGACGTTCTTCCTTCCCTCGAAGCAAAGCAATATATCTGTCGTTGTCAAAG
Source organism: Bacteroidetes/Chlorobi group bacterium MS-B_bin-24 (assembly GCA_003731685.1). GTDB lineage: Bacteria > Bacteroidota > Ignavibacteria > Kapaibacteriales > UBA2268 > Naka2016. The sequence goes on along the minus strand of RCNO01000057.1, from coordinate 10,431 downwards.
AATATAGGAACGCTACCGGGAAGATCTTGATAACAATAAAGAATTTCACCGGTNTGGGTCCGATAAAATGCTGTGCTGTAAGAAAATGAAATCAAACTGGTAGGTTGGTAGCCGGCAATTATGCTATCATTGTTTGAAAAGATAAAATCAGTACGAGCGCACTTCCGATCGGGCAATTTTGGTATTTTCCATACAATCAAAGTATCATCGATGGAAAATACCGAAAGAGAAACAAAGAAAAAGAAAAGAAAAGAAAAAAAGCCTTTTTTCATTGGGAAAATTTTCAAAATTTGAGAAAAGAATTTCATAACAACTACCCAACAAAAATCAAAAGCAAATTAAAAAAATTTTTGGAAAATTTAACACAAAGTTAACTTTTTGGTAATCAAAATCTTGTTTTAAAAATTGATTAGTAAAAGTGAAATTAGAAAAATGAATTAGTATGGAAACAATTGAAAGGAAGTAGCGCATAGGGGATTCGAACCCCTGCTGCGGCCTTGAGAGGGCCGTGTCCTAACCACTAGACGAATGCGCCCATAAAAAAACAAAATTATGAAAAAAAATTCAAATAAACTCTATGGTCTTGGTCTCGGATTTGGCGGATAATTTGGAGTTCGAGTGTAAGTTGATTGTGCTGGTTTGGGCAACAAAGCCTTACGACTTAATTTGTATTTTCCATCTGCTGTGATTTCTATCAACATTACATCAATCTTGTCGCCAACAGCAAGTATATCGGAAATTTTATTAATCTTCTTGTGGTCAATATGGGATATATGGAGCAGACCTGTTTTCTTGGGTAGAAATTCGACGATAGCACCCAAACCCTCTCGAATTTCTTTTATTTCGCCTTTGTAGACATCGCCAACTTCTGGTTTACGGACTAAACTTTCTATCATTTGGGCTGCTTTTAAGTTATCTTCCTTGCAACTTGAAGCAATCTGAACAGTGCCGTCCTCTTCGATGTATATGGAAGTATTAGTTTCTTTTGCGATGGAGCGGATGGTTTCGCCACCCGGACCAATAACTAATCCAATCATATCGGTTGGGATTTTGATGCTGGTAAATCGCGGAGCGTAAGGTGAAATGTCGTCTCGTGGTTTTGAAATAGTGGCATTCATCACATCCAGGATATACAATCGGGCTTGGCGTGCTTGCTCGAGAGCCGTTTTCATAATGTCGATAGATAGCCCTTCAATTTTAATGTCCATTTGGCAGGCGGTTATGCCGTCGGCAGTTCCAGCCACCTTGAAATCCATATCGCCAAGATGGTCTTCGTCGCCGAGTATATCGGTTAGTATTGCAACTTTATCGCNTTCTTTGATTAAGCCCATCGCAATGCCAGCCACGGCTTTCTTCATTGGAACACCAGCATCAAAGAGTGAAAGGCTTCCGGCACAAACAGTAGCCATCGAAGAGCTTCCGTTGGATTCAAGAATATCGGAAACTACGCGAATTGTGTATGGGAAAACATCTTGTTCAGGAATCATATTCTTCAAAGCCCTTTCGGCAAGGTTGCCGTGGCCAATTTCGCGTCGGCTAACTCCAGTTAGCTTGCCAACTTCACCGGTGCAGTAGGGCGGGAAGTTGTAGTGTAACATAAATCTGGAAGTGTAAACAGGGAAAATGCCATCGAAAATTTGTTCATCTTCTTTTGTGCCAAGCGTAGTTGTGCAAAGTGCTTGGGTTTCGCCACGAACAAAGAGGGCAGAACCATGAGTGCGTGGCAGAAGACCAACTTCGCAGTGCAGAGGTCTGATGTCCTTCAGTCCACGACCATCGAATCGGCGGCCTTCTTCGAGTATCATCCTTCGCATTGCTTTCTTTTCGATTTCGTTAACAATGTTGGCAACAGCCATTTCGAAATTAAATTCGGCATATTCTTCGCGCTCACCAAAGTTCTGTACAGCAGTTTCAAGTGCTTTTTGAACAAATTGATTTCGCCACTCTTTTCTTTCTTGCTTTGATGTGACTGTGTGTATGTAGTTTTCTATATCTTCTTTAATGGTATTCTCAATGAGATTCACCAATTCTTCTGGATATTGAATTTCGACATAGGGTCTCTTTGGCTTGCTTATCAACTGAGCAAGTTCTTTTTGGAGTGCATTGAGTTGACGAATCTTTTCGTGTGCGAATTGAAGTGCCAAAAGGAAATCATCTTCTGAAATTTCTTTTGCCTCGCCTTCGACCATAACGATGGATGTATCGGAGCCAGCGACTGTAAGGTCCATATCGGAAATTTTAAGTTCGTCCAATGTAGGATTTACTTTGAATTGTCCATTGATTCTTCCCACACGAACTTCGGATATAGGAACATTGAAAGGAATGTCGGAAATCATCAAAGCAGCCGAAGCACCAACCATACCGAGCGTATCCGGGTCGATATCGGGTTGGGAAGAGAAGACGGTTGCGATGATCTGGGTTTCGTATCTCCAAGATTTTGGAATCATTGGTCGGATAGGCCTGTCAATCAATCGAGCGGCGAGGATTTCGCGGTCGGTTGGTTTGCCCTCGCGTTTGAAGAAGCCACCGGGGATTTTCCCCGCAGATGAACTCTTTTCACGATATTCAACTTGTAGGGGGAGGAAGTCGATGTCGGTCCTTTCGTTTTCGCTGGCAACAGCAGTAACCAAAACCATCGTATCGTCGTATTTGACCATAACTGCACCGTTTGCAAACTTTGCAAACTTGCCAGCTTCGAGGGAGTATTCACGACCATCGAAATCAATTTTTACAACTACACTACTGCGGGAATTTTCTTCCATATTTCTTTCTGTTTTATTTATTTTTAAAGAAACGAAAAAAGCGGTTTATTTATTGTAAATAAACCGCTTTTAAAATTTACAAGACAAATTATTTCCTTAGATTCAATGCAGAAATAATCTCTCGGTAACGATTTATATCTTTTTTAGCGAGATAGTTCAAGAGCCTTTTCCTTTTGCTAACTAACTTAATCAAGCCTCGTCGTGAATGGTTGTCTTTTTTATGCGTGTTAAGGTGATTTGTGATGTCCTGAATACGAGCCGTTAGAAGGGCAATTTGAACCTCTGGTAGCCCAGTGTTTTTAATATCTCCGCCAAATTTCTTAATAATTTCTGCTTTTTGTTCTTTTAAAATCATTTTTTCTCCAAATTGAAAACTACAAAATTAAACAAATTTTTTGAAATTATGAATAAAATTTTATCAAATTTATGCAATTTTCTCTATCTTTGTTGAGTTGAATAAGCAAATCGTCAACAGAATTGAATTTTTGTTCGTGCCTCAAATATTTTAAGAAATGCACAATGAGTTCTTTTTGGTAAAGATTACCGTTGAAATCGAGGAAATGAACTTCCAAGACTCTTTTTTTATCAGTGTAAAAAGTAGGTCTGAAGCCCAGATTTGCCATACCAAATGTTTTAACGCCATCGATAATGGAATAAACAAAGTAAACGCCATCGGAAGGCACAAGTTTGTGCCCATCATTGAAATTTATGTTAGCAGTTGGAAAGCCCATATTTGAGCCACGACCATCGCCAGCGACAACTTTCCCTTTGATAAAATATTCGTAACCAAGTAGTTTGTTTGCAAGCTCAATTTGATTTTGGGAGAGGAAATTTCGGATTTTTGTGCTGGAAATTGTAATTTCATCCAAAATGAAAGCTGGAATTCGTTCAACGCCGAATCCAAGTTCAGAGGACAATTTAATAAGAAGATCGAAATTGCCTTCGCGATTTCTACCAAAGAAATGGTCGTGACCGACAAGAATCCACGAAAAGCCAATCTTTTGATGCAGATAAAATCGGATGAACTCTTCGGCGGAAGTTTGAGCAAATTCCAATGTGAATGGGATTATCAGAACTTCGCCAATTCCAAACTTTTCGAAGAGGAAAAGTCGTTCCTCGATTGTGGTTAGCAATTTCAAAGGTTCTTTATCTGCTCTTTTGACAACGAATTGTGGATGTGGTTCGAAAGTAATTATCAATGAAGTTCCGTTTGTGGAGCGAGCGATTTCATTTAATCGTTGCAGGATTTTTTGGTGTCCAAGATGGACACCATCGAATGTTCCAACAGTTACGATTCGATTTGGATTGAATTGGATTTCTTCGAAATTTCTGTATATTTTCATTTAACAATTGCCTTTTTTAAAAAATCCAAAAATTCAAAAATACTCAAAGCAAAATCAACGGAGAAATTTCCTATCTTTGTTCTCCTAAGTTCTACAAGATAAGCACCAACACCAAGTTTGTTTCCAATGTCTCGGGCAAGCGAGCGAATGTATGTACCTTTTGAACAATTGACCTCGAAAGTTGCAAAGGGTAGAGCGATATTGATAAGTTTAATTGAATGAATTTTGACCTTTGTAGGTTGAAGTTCTACTGTTTTACCTTGTCGGGCAAGGTTATAAAGCCTTCTGCCCGAGACTTTTTTTGCCGAAAACATTGGGGGTATCTGTTCATATTCTCCTTCAAAACTTTTGATGCAGCCTTGAACTTCGCTTTGGGTGAGAAAGAAAATGTCTTGGATGCTATGTTCTTCGCTTGTTGGGTCAAGAGTATCTGTTGTAGCTCCCAATTTTATTTTGGCAATGTAGGTTTTGTCCAAGCTCGTGAATAAATTTTGCTTTTTGGTAAATTTTCCAATAAGAATAATCAAAAGTCCCGTAGCAAAAGGGTCGAGTGTTCCTGTGTGACCAATTTTGGGGAAGCCAAGTGACTTTTTGATTTTGTTTACGACATCGAATGAAGTCCAATCCTTTGGCTTATCGATTAACACAGCGTAGCCGTCATTAAGTAAATTCAGCAAATCCTGTGGGTCTAATTTGTTTAGGGATTCATTTGTTATAATCATTTACGCTACTGGCGAATATTTAGCTTAGAGTTTTGGAGAATATTGAAGTAGGTTCTAATAAGTTCTTCGTAATCTTTTGTGTAGAGAAGTTTTATTTCATTCAAAAATTGTTCAAAGGATTTTTTGTTGACTAATTTAAGGTCGAGAGGAGGCGGTGCATTTTTGGGCAATTCTTTGCCCGGGGTCGATTCTCTTCGCTCCTCGAAGTCGCGTTCGTAAACAGATTTGGTGGCGTCGAGCAGACGCGAGAGAATTCGTTCCTGTCGTTTTAATGTTTCGGTGGTAAGCTTTCCGCTTTGCAAATCGGAAATAACTTCCTGCATTTCCTGAATTATTTTATTGAGTGAGCCTAAAACTCTTTGGTCTGCTTGGCCATATTGTTTTTGTTCACGGGAGAGTTCTTCGAGAGCTTTTTGTGCGCGCCCTTGGTCGGCAATAATTCGGGCAAGTTGGGCTTGTTGTTCATTGGAAAGGTTCCCACGATTTTCGTTTGCAAGTTGTTGAGCCATTTGGTTAATCATTTGCTGGCTCGAAGCAATTTGCTGAAGTCTTTGCATAAAGTTGAACGAGCTTCCTTTTCCATTTTGTCCCATTCCACCCGGGTTACTGCATGCCCCTTGATTTTGAAGTTGAGAAAGCATATTTTGAATTTGCAACGAAGTTCTATTTAATGACTTAAGTGCTTGGTCCTGAAATTGCTTAGCACTGGCAAGGTTACGATTTGCAAGACTTTCCGTTGCCCTTTGCATATTGTTCAAGGCTTCGCCTAGCGAGCGTGCCATCTCGGGAGTAACCGAAAAGGATTTTTGGGACAGTTCGAACAAGGAGTTTGCTAAATCTATAAGAGCTTCGGCAATACTGGCTTGAAGACGAGCTTGCTCAGCAATTTTGGAGGAATTGTAGTCTGTGGATTCCGTTTGTTTTTTCAAATCGGATTGTTCCTTCGACAAAGTCATTAAATCGTTAAGAGCCTTTTCGAGCTTTTTAATTGTTTCTTTTGTAACTCTATTGTTAATTTCATCTTTGACTTTTTTCATTTGTTGTGCAAACTTTTTCAGGCGATTCTTGGCTTTTTCTTGCGATTGACTGGACTTAGAAGTATTGCCTTTCTCCAAAGAATTTTGGGAATCTTCCATATCCTGACTTGTTTCGTTGGGCGAAAGTTCTTCTTCTGCTTTTTCCAATTCATTTAGAGGCATATCTTTGCCAAGTTCTTTCATTAACTCTTTCAAGCTTTTGAGTTCATTATTTATTGCGTTAAGTTCCTTCTTTAAGTTTTCTTGTTGGCGGGCAAGTTGTTCAAGTTTTTGCTTATCGTTTGGATTGGTGTTTTCTGTTTGTTTTTGTAAATCTTCTTGCTTCTGGGCAAGTTCTTCGGCTAGTTTTTGTAAAGCATCGGCTTTTTGTTCAGCCTGCAACCGTTTTAAAATTTTAATTGTTCGTTCCAAATTCTTTCTGAACTGCTCTTCATCGAATTTGTAGTTTTCGAGTGCTTTCTTAATTTCTTCGGGGGAAAGCTTTTGCAATGCCTGCTCCATTTGCCTTTGTAATCGCTCTAATTCGGGCGATTTGACTTCTTTCAAAAGTTTTTGTAATTCTACATATTTCTGAATTGTTTCGGGCGATAGCAAATTTTGTTCTGTCATTTTTCGCGTTAACTCGTCCAAAGATTTTTGTATCTCATCGATTTTATTTCTTAATTCTTTTTGCTTGTTTAAAATTTCTTCCGCCTTTTTCTTTTCCGCCCAGTCCAATTGATTTTTAGACTCTTTTTTATTCAATTCGCGATTAATATTTTCCATTTCTTTTTTCAATTCGTTTGCCTTTTTCAAGGCATTTTCAAGTTCGCGTGAAATCGTTTGTTGTGCTTCAGAAGTTTCTTTCAACACCTCATCAATTCCGGGAAGTTTGGCTCGAAGGGTTTGTGTTCGTGCCGATTTTGGACCCGTGACTCTGTCGTTATCGAATACCTCCAAGTAAAACTCATATTCTTCGGAAGGGGAAATTTGTAGCTTGTTTAAATCCCACAAGTATGCCACATTGTCTTCATTTTTTTCCTTTGAAAATGGTATTTCAATAGTCTTGTAATTTTTCCAAGGCGTTGAGTATGGTGAAGCACTTAATTTGTAATGAAGGAGAAGGTTAAAGAAACCGAAGTCATCGTAGATGTAAATCATCATAGGAAGCAATGCTGTTTCGGAAAGTTTGACGTCGGCTTCGGGTTCAAGTAGTTTAATCTGTGGCGATTCATCTTTCGTTGTGTTTACTTTGTATAGAACTGGCTGTGGAATTTCTAAATTGTCATAATCTTTCACTTGGATGAAATAGTAGCCCGAAAAATTGGCAATAAATGAGCCCGAGGCTTTTTGGTCGTTTGCCGACATTTTGATTTCATTTGTGTCGTAGGAAATAACTTCTTGGTTCTTCTTTTCTTTTAATAACACAATCTTTGCGTCTTTGATTTTCTTGTTTGCCAGAATGGACATATTGATTCTTGAACCAGTAAGAACATTTAAATCTGCATTTTGTTCGTTAAAATTAAAAGATGGTTTGTTTGTATAAGATGGAAAAACAACAGTGCCTTCGAAGGATTTAATCAAGGGATGCTCGACCACATCAATTTCTCCGATGTCGGAAGTTACTTTTTCGGTGAACCAATCGGTTTCTGCAAAAAACTTAATCGAATTTTTTATAGATGGAATTTGATAGACGAAAACATTGCCAGAATCTAACGAGAGAGTAATGTTTTCGTAATCCTTTTGCTGAAATTCTTTCAACTTTAATGTAACATTTTGTGGTGGAGTACCTTTTGCTTTTACGATAATTTTTACATTATCTCCTTTTTTAACAGTCTCATACTTGGGATAGATGGTCAAGGAAAAGGGTGGAGGTGGTAAGAAAGATTTATTGAAGTTGATTATTCTATAAAATGCAAAACCTAAGCTATTCGAAAAAATTAGAAAAATAATAACAAGTAGAATTAATGCAGTTGAAAATCGAATCAGAGAAGTTCTGAGTTCCCTCTTTTTGATTACAACCGAAAAGTCGAAGTCTTTGACTTGATTGAAAACGCTTTCGGAGGCTTTCAAGACAAAGGATTTAGAAATGCCTGTGTAATTCTCAATCGAAGTCATCAATTGGAAGGAGTTCGAAAATCTGTCTTTGATTTCGGGGTAGAACCGTCCGATTTCGAATGCAATTCTATCGAGGGGTATTCTTTTTCTGTTGCTGAATATTTTGGAAAATGTTGGAAAAGAAAATGTGAGAAATGTAATAGTGGGAACAAGAATTGCCATTGTGAATAGTGCAGTTCGAAAGCTTGTATCTCCATTAAAGAAATTTTCGACAAGGGATAGGATAAGTATTGTAATTATACCAAAGAAAAGGGCGTCGAAAAGGTGGATGGAGAGTTCGGTAATTGTCATCCAAAACCTTGTTCGAGCCAACTTTTTTGTAATGTATTGATATTGTTTAAATAATGTTTCCATAGTCACTAATGAGTTAATGCATAAACAACAATGTTAGTTCCCATTTTCAAAGCCAGTTCACGAATTTCGGGAGGGTCTTTGTGGACGTCGGGGTCAGTCCAACCATCGCCAAGATTGGATTCATAAGTGTAGAACACACAAAGCCTGCCGTTGTAGAAAAGACCATAACCAGCGGGCGGTTTATTGTCGTGTTCGTGGATTTTGGGCAATCCTCTTTCGAACTTGAAATGTGCAGAATAAATTGGATGATTAAAAGGTAGTTCAACGAAATCTTGGTCGGGGAAAACTTTTTTCATTTCCCGTCGGATGAACTTATCCAAACCATAGTCGTCATCGATGTACAGAAATCCACCGTTTTTTAGGTATGTTCTTAGATTTTCGACTTCTTTATCAGTGAAATTCACATTTCCATGCCCAGTCAGAAATAGGATTGGATAGGAGAAAAGGTTTTGGCTCGAAAGGTCGACCCATTCGTAAACTGCTTCAACGGGTATGTTAGTTACCTTTTCGATATACTTCAAAAGATTGACTTCTCCCGAAGGGTCGTTATACCAATCCCCTCCACCCGAATATTTAACTCTGGCTATTTTGAGTTTGGAACTCACTTTTGTTTGTGCTAAAATGTTGGAATAGGAAAAACAAAGCACAAGAACAAAAGTTAAAAAACTAATTTTGGAACTTACAAACAACAACCTTTTTTTCATCTTTTTTAAATTTTTCATAACCAACTAAATCGATAATATATTCATCGATTAACAAATTTTTGAACATTTTTTTTGCACTTTCTTTTTCTTCATCGAGATTTCCACCTTTCAAAAAAACAAACAAGCCGTCGGGTTTCAAAATGTCTTTTGTCCAAGCAATAACAGTTCCAATTTTTCCTACAGCCCTCGAAAATACAACGTCGAACCTACCAAAATTATTTTTTTGTCGAGCGAAATCTTCCGCTCGCATACAAACAGCGGTGATATTTCTTAAACCTGTATGTTTTGCCAACATTTCGGTTATCTTGATCTTTTTCTTTATGGAGTCCAACAATGTCATAAATAAATCCGTTCGGGCAATTTTAATTGGAATTCCCGGCAAACCTCCACCAGTTCCAACGTCGATGCATCTGGCTTTCTGGGGGATTCCGACATATTTAAGCAAACTAAGGCTGTGCAGTATGTGGTTTTCCAAAATATTTTGGGTATCATTTCTCGAAATCAAATTGACGCGTTCATTCCAATAGGTAAGCTCTTGAACATATCTTTCAATAAGCTTAAGTTGTTCCACTTCGAGGATAATCCCGTTTGCCGAAAGTATTGTCCAAAATTCAGTTAATTCCATTTGCAAGCAATTTTAAAGAAGCATAGACGTTTAATTGTTTTAAATCTTTAATAGGAAGTTATGGCATTAACGTTGGAAAAACACCAAGAGAAGTCGCGTGTTGTGAGCGCTATGTCGGCAAATGGACATTTTCGTATTTCTGCAATAAAAAATATGAATGTAGCACGGGAAGCTCAAACGAGGCATAATCTTCCCGAGGTTCCCGCTTTGCTTCTTGCTCGGGCATTATCTGCTGCATCGATGCTTGCTGTGTTTTTGAACGGAGAAGAGCGAGTAATTATAGATGCAGTTGGCGATGGTCCGGTATCCCGAGTTAATGCCGAAGCGATACAAGTTGGCGAAGTTCGTGGCTTTTGTGAATATTCCCCAAATGTCGAAAAAATTCATAAAGATAACTTCGATAGTGCTCTTGGACCCGGTATTCTTCGAGTAATGAGAATACTATACAATGAACCAGAACCATTCATAGGTATTGTTCAACTGGTTCGCGGAGATATTTCTTCGGATTTGAATTATTACTTTGCAAAGTCCGAGCAAATTTTTTCAGTCNCTCTTCTCGATGCCGATACCGATGAAGAAGGAAAGATAATCAACTCCTGCGGNCTGATTGTGCAAGCAATGCCNGGAGCAACAGAGAAAGAAAAGGACGAAATCGTTCAGCANTTTTCCAATATGGATAGACTAANTGAAATTATTAAACCCAAAGACGATTTAGAAAATGTGTTAAAAAAAATTTTGCCTTGGGATTTTACTGTTATGAAAAACGATAGGGTAGATTTCTTCTGTC
>RCNO01000056.1 GCA_003731685.1 Bacteroidetes/Chlorobi group bacterium MS-B_bin-24 | reverse complement strand
TTAAGCCAGAAAGAAGAGCTTGGATTAAGGGATTGTTTGAAAATATCGATAATTTTTCTCCCCCTTTGGATATTTCTAATGCATAATTCGGGTTTAATAATTACCTAAATTTTAATTTAAGATGGTTGTTTTGAGTTTTAACCTCAAATATTCTTTTTCGTTACTTTTCTATCTTTGCAAGACCATAAAACTTTTTGGTAGCGATAGGTGGGCTTTTCCTCGGGGGATTGGGGACGGGAAACAATGATTTCGGTGGTTTCGAGTTGAACTTCTCCGCCCCAAAGGAATTCTATGCCAATCAGAACATCGGGAATAAATTCTTTGATAAGCTGTTTGCCTTCGAAATGGTGTATCAATCGCAAAAGTTTTTCATTGGTATTTTCAAGGTCAACAGTAATGTATGGCGGATGGTACAACACATCCAGAATCATCTTCTTGTAATCTTCTGCCTTTCTGCTTTTAACGTAGTATTGAATTGTTTGGCGTTCGAAATCGGGCTTGATTCCAGCAACAAACAAATCGTGCATATCTACAAATTCTTGCGTTATAAAAATATTCAGCAAAGAGAAGTCCGAAAAATACTTACGAAGATTAAAAATTGCCTTTTTCCCTTCGCCAGTGTGACGATTGAAATTTTCGCGTGTTTCTATATCTTCGATTTTCTGAAACTCATAGTTCAACTTCCCTCGCTCGGCAAGGTCTTCGACATATTGAATCAAACGCAAGCCAATTGCATATGGATTTAAACCTAATCGGGCAATCGATGTAACATTAGCATTCACTCGGGCATATTCGACTTCGTGCCCTTTGATTCGCGGGTCGCTTCGGAAAAGTTCGTCGTGCCAATAACTCGCCCAACCTTCGTTAATAATTTTTGTTCGAACTTGCGGGGCAAAATACAGCGATGTGTTTCGGATAATTGTCAAAATTGTTTTCATCCACTCGTTCTTTTCTTGCTTCAAGAACGGCGAGTTATCCCGAATGAATTCCAACAAATCCACAGTGGGTTGCTTACGAGTGGACAAATACTTTTTATACTTTGAGTCGAATTCTGGATATCGAGTGGTCAATTCGGAAATAAACGAATTTGTGGCAATTTCTTCGCCTTGAGTTTCGAGCATTTCGTTGAACTTCCCGATTTCGGCAAAAATTTGATGCGTCGGTGCTTGGATTTCCTCTTGCAGAAAAATGTTAAAATAATATTCCAACGGGGTCGGGGCTTCTTTGTCGAATGGATAATCGAGATGATAAAGGGTATCGTAGAAGCCAACAATGTTATCGAGTGAGCGGGCAAACTCAATGACATAATCAACCCATCGACCGTATTGGCTCCGCAACGATTCAATCAAACGCTTATCGGCAAGAGCAAGCCCGACGAAATCCTCGTCCCAAGTATGTTTGAAATGCACATTGTTTTGGAAAAAGTCGATATGGGCAAGCACATGGTAAAAAATCATAATATTGAGCCAATCGGGATTGTCGCTATTGTAAAAAGATATGGCTGGGCGTGAATTGATAACCGTCTCGTATGGGTTCGTTGGGTAAAGTTTGTATTTGCCATATTCTTTTAGGACTTCGACATCGTGGACCCAGTAATCGTACAAAGTTGGGATCATCATTTTTGGGGAAAGTTCCAGTAGATCCCGATTCGACACAATATACTCAAGGGTCTCGTTTTCGAATTGCAAACCAGCAGAACGGGCTCGTTCCTTGCATTCCTCCATTATTTTCTTTGTTCGCTGGTCAATCAGTTCCATTTCGCTCTCAATGTGAATTTAAAATTAATAAAAAAATTAGGGAATTGTAGCAATTTTAAACCTAAAAATTTTGGAACTTGTAAATGAAAATTCTTCTCAATTCGCTACTCAAAAGCATCAATCCCGATAAGCTGGAAAATGTTGCCGAACTCACCTCAATCTTCGGGTAGCGAAAGCTTCGTGTGATGCTATAATCTTTGTTCATATCGAGTTCGAATATCTCTTTTTTCGCATCGTTGACCAAAAAAAGCGAAGTTCCGATTGAAAACCCGCAGGCTACTTGCGAAACCCTATCCAATTTTTTCGTCCCAACTTTCCGAAAATTCAATGGGTCAAATTCGTAAACTATTGGCAAACGAGTTTGAACAACCAAAATAAAAGCTTTTTTCACAGGATTGAATGTTAATACCACAGGAGTCGAAAACTTTGGGAAATATTTCGACACATTAACTTTTTGGGCAAAATCCATCTTCGCTTTATCGATGAAATAAATGGAATTTTTCGACATAGCATAAAGCCATCCTTCATCGGAAAAAAGTGCTTTGTATTGGTCTGGGGGCAAAGTTTTTGTTTGCAGTACTTCAAGATTTAAGTCCAGCTTGGCAAGGGTATAATCTTCGGTAATAAGGAAGAAGCAACTATCCGGAGCGGAATAGCAGATACTCTTCGGTTTTGCTATACCAAGCCTTTTTACCCCGATTTCTTGTAAGGTAAATTGTGGACTTTCATTGCATCCAAGAAGAAGGAACAAGAATAAAACAACTATACTACTTTTTCTCATTTTGCGAAAGAAAATATTTATAAAGAACAATGCCAGCGGAAATTGCAACATTGAGAGACTCGGCGGAACCTTCGCCTTCGATTATAAATTCAAAGTCGGCTAAAGAAAGGATTTCGGGACGAATGCCACGCGATTCATTTCCAAATATGATGATAGTTTTCTTTGGGAAAGGAATTTGTTTCAGGGGAATTTCCCCGCTTAAAGTAGCAGCAAAGATTTTTGCTTCCTTCTTCTTTGCAACAAGAAAGTCGGACAAATCGCGGTTTTGAACAACATTGACCCTGAAGAAGGAACCCATCGAACCGCGAATCACTTTCGGATTGTATTTGTCAACAGAATCGGGCGAAGTAACAATCGTACGATAACCGAACCAATCGGCGGTGCGGATGATTGTTCCAAGATTCCCCGGGTCGCTAATTCCATCGAGCACAATTATCGGATAATCGATTTTCGGTGGTTCAATGGAATATCGCACAACTGCCAAAATGTCCTGTGGAGTTTCGGTTTCGCAAAGTTGGAGAAATTGCTGTCGGCGAGCAAGATAAACATCTATGCCCTTACGATGGAATGCTTTTGCCAGCTCCACCGTTTGCTCGCGTGCGTTCGACGAAAGCACAACAAATTCTGTCGTTAAAGGCGAAACAAGAAGCTCTTCGCAAATTTTGTAACCTTCGGCAACAAAAAGACTTGTTTCCTTTCGCTTCGTTCGATCTTTAAGCGAAATGACGAACTTCTTCAAATTATTACTCATCGGCTTGAACTTTATCGCTAACATTCAGCCCCTTGTGTATTCTTTTCGAAAAAATAAAAACACTTAATTCACCCGAAAAAAGTATAATAAAGAACAAATAGTAGACCCAAACCAGAACTGCAACAAAAAACCCATAGGCTCCATAAATACGACTGTAATTTGCAATATATTTTACATAGTATGAAAAAAACTCCCGAGAAAGTTCAACAAATATTGTACAAAACACGCTCGAAGTCAAGACAATCTTCATAGGTATCTTCTTGTTCGGAATGAATTTATATACAAAGAAGAAAAAAATGAAATATAAAGATGCACCAATAATTTGCACCGTTGCTCTATTGAAGAAATTTTCGAGCCAAGCAGGCAAAAGGTCTGCAATCGCTTTGTTTAGAATTGAAATCAATGGTAAAGCATAGCCGAGAAGAAGGATAAAAATGGTCAACAATATCGTCAATGCGATATCTTTTACACGATAGATAACAAATATTTTCGTGGCTTTGGCTTCGAAAACAACATTTAAGCAACTCCGTAGCGAACTGAAAACAGTCGAAGATAACCAAAGCAAAGAAATAATACCAACCAACCCCACGAAGGAACTAACAGAAAAGATTTTGTTTGTTTCCAACAGCAAGTTGCTAATGATTGAATATGTTTGTTCTGTGTCGGGCAAGAAAGAAAGCAGAAGTTCTGCAATCAAAGAATTAAATGTTTCTAAGTTTAGGAAAAGATTCGTAATGTAGATGCCAACAAGAATCAAAGGAACAAAATAAAGCAATACGTTGAAGGAAACAGCGGAGGAAAGCAAAAAGATATGATGACTATCGATTCTATCGATAAATTCAAAAATCAGATGGTAAGTTTTTTTGACCCAACAGGGAAATTTAATTTTCGATATAGTGTGCACCGCGACTTACCCTATCTTCAATTGTTGCATTAGTAACGGCAATGGCGGTAATGATTCCGTTTCGTAGTTGCAAAATTTCCTTGTTCATTCGAGCCTTCTGATAGAATTGTTCGATTTCGCTTTGAAGATGGCGGAGGATTGTTGTGGCTCTGTTCAAACGCTGGCGGGTTCGTACCAAACCAACATAGTTCCACATCGTGTTTTTAATAGTCAGCCAATCTTGCGAAATCAAAGCAGGGTCGATTTCTTCGTTCTCTTCTTCCCACGGGAAGATAGGCGGAATATACTCATCAGCCTTGTGAATTTCGGATGCATCGACGCCTGCATTATAGCCCCAGACCACTGCTTCCAAAAGCGATGTCGAAGCTAATCGGTTAGCCCCGTGAACACCAGTGCACGAAACCTCGCCCACTGCGTAAAGCCTTGCCATCGATGTTCGCCCACGAATGCTAACCCCAATGCCACCGCAAGAATAATGGGCTGCGGGAACCACAGGAATTGGCTCTCGTGTCATATCGATTCCCGCCTCCAAAAGATGTTCGTAAATGGTCGGGAAACGAGATTTAATCCAGTTAGAATCTTTGTGGCTTATGTCTAAATACACACAAGGATGGCCAGTTTTCAACATTGTTTGGTGAATAGCACGAGCCACGATGTCTCGTGGAGCAAGGGAACCAAGCTCGTGATATTCTTTCATAAATTCTTTGCCGTTTTTGTCGATTAGCCTGCCTCCTTCGCCGCGCACAGCCTCGCTAATCAGGAAGCGGTCGCGCTCGTTGTAAAATGCAGTTGGATGGAACTGAATGAACTGCAAATTCAACATTCTGACGCCCGCCCGATAAGCCATTGCAATGCCGTCGCCTGTTGCTTCGGGGGGATTCGTTGTGTGAAGATATATTTGCCCCAACCCACCAGTTGCCAGTATGGTTTTATATGCAAAAATGGGGAAGACTTTTCCGGTCTTATTATTCAATACGAAGGCTCCGAAGCAGGTCGGTTTTTCGTAAATATCCAAAGAATGTGTGGAATGGTGCGAAAGTGTAAGCAAATCGACCGCGGTATGGTCGACCAAATACTTAATATTTGGGTGCTTAACAACTGCCTCGATAAGTTTTGAGTGGATGCTTTCGCCTGTTTTATCTTTCGAATGAACAATCCGTTTGACGGAATGGGCACCTTCGGCAGTCAAATGCAAATCGCCTTCGCTGGTGCGGTCGAAAGGAACGCCATATTTTTCGATTAGAAGCTCACGAACTAATCGCGGACCAAGCTGAACCAAAATCTCGACCGCCGGTGGCCAGCTGTGCCAATGTCCTGCTTCGAAAATGTCCTGCTTCAACTTTTCTGGTGAATCTTCTTTACCCATAAAAACTATTCCACCCTGTGCCCAAGGGGAATTTCCGCTCAAAAGCGTCGGAAGTTTGGTGATGATTAAAACCTGGCGACCTCGGTCGGCAGCCGTGAGTGCAGAAATTAATCCAGCTACTCCTGAACCTATAACGAGTATTTCAGTTCTTATTTCGTCCATTTCCTTCCCTGTACTTAATTTTCAAAATAAGAATTGTGAAGGTCAAAGAAAAGCCCACAAGATTAGCAAAAATGATGGGAGGTTGCCTAATTAAGATGCCATAAATCAACCAAAAAAGGATACCTGTGGTCAATATGATGTACATACCAAGCGAAATATCTTGCGTGCTTTTGGTTCGAATAATTTGAACAGCCTGTGGAACAAAGGCTGTAGTTGTCATAATTGCAGCGACAATACCCAAGACTTGTGCAATGTCCATACTTACTCGCCAATTATTTTGACAAGGACACGCTTTTTTCGTTTTCCGTCGAATTCGCCGTAAAAAATTTGCTCCCAAGGTCCGAAATCGAGCTTGCCGTTGGTTATTGCAACAACAACTTCGCGACCCATAATCGTTCGCTTCAAATGGGCATCTGCATTGTCTTCGAATGTATTATGTCGATATTGTGAATATGGCTTTTCGGGGGCAAGTTTTTCCAACCAGACCTCAAAGTCGTGGTGCAAGCCACTTTCGTCATCATTGATAAACACACTTGCAGTAATATGCATTGCATTCACAAGGCAAAGCCCCTCGCGGATACCGCTTTCCTCGACACACTTTTGCACCTCTGGCGTGATATTTATAAAAGCTCGCCTTGTTGGAACATTGAACCAAAGCTCCTTCCTATATGATTTCATCTTCCTTCCTTAATGAGTTTTAACAAACTTTTGAACAAAAGTTTTATCGCCAAAGTTTATCTTCATCAAATATATCCCGTTTGGTAGCGATTCCAAAGGAATTGTTTGCTGAATATTCCCCTGCAAAAGTATTCGTCCCAGCGGGTCGATAATTTGATAGCTTGTTGCGGCAAAATCCAAGCTCCCGAGTTCAATATTTAACTCCGTTGAAGTTGGGTTCGGGTAAATTTTTATTTCAGGGGTGGAAGTCGATTCTTCCACACTGCTTTGAAGCAAGTTGCCAAGGAACGTTTGAATAAGCTCTTTTCGGCTCCTTCCGATTGCAATCATCATTGTGAAAGCGCGCTCCTCGTTTGGTTTGATTTCGCCGGGGAATTTCATTCCTGCAACAAGAGCCAAGTCGTCGACACCCTTGAACTGAATCGAAGTTCCAGAATTCAAAGAAAGAATTTGCTGATTTCTGCCAAAACTGTTGTTTATTTCAGAATTTAACACTGCCATTTGGGGGAGATTCGTGGAGTTCTCCGAATACACGCCTACGCCAACATATGCCGAAGAATCTTCGGCTTGGACAAATTCCACAGCCGCAGCGATTGGCAAAATCGTCTTTGGGATTGCCTCGGGTTCGAGATATGCAATGTTGTTCTTTGCCGAAGGTCCTACGTCCCAGTCGAAATAATAGCCAAGGGATAAGTTTTTCAAAGTTCGCGAAGAAGTATTTTTCACTTTTATAATTAACTTGAAGTAATTTGGGTCGGTAGTGGGTAGGTAAACCTTTTGCTCTATCTCCACTCCAATTTTTTCGAGAGGTTGTGCAAGGCTGTCGTCGATTATCGAAGTGAACCGGTCGGGGTCGGCAAATGGCTTAATGACGCGGAAATCGGAGCCATCGGGATTAAGNCCAAACAATGCTGAAACNATGCGAGAGCTATCCTCCGACACCATCAACCCGCCACGGAAAATTTGGTTGCCAAGCGTCTTGCTGGNAACTCCGTAGCCATACTTAACATTGTTNTTTTCGTAAAATCCAATAGTTCCTTTATCGCCAATGGAAAATTTCAGNGAATCTGTTTCAAATGTCGCTATTGCAAGAGTTGGAATCACAGGAATCAAAAAGAAATCGCGGTAGTTTTTTTCNCCAAAAATATCTATTCGGAAGAAAGTTCTGCTCGTGTTTTCTCCAATTTTCCGAAAAGNAAAGGGTCCAAGAGTTAAATCCTNGCCCGAGGCAATTTGTGCNACATCANATTCGGAATCAACAACTTCGAGCGAATTGTCGAAGATATCGGCAACCGATAGCACAAAACGAAGGTTTTTTGCCGCTCCCAGATAATTGTGGACATCAACGAAAAGCAAGATGGTATCGCCTATCGAAAAGCGTTCGACGATTTCGCCCTTTTTGTTGTACATTCTAAATTTTACTGGTTTAATCCCGGGGATGCTGAACGGCTCAATTTCGAGCATTTTTTTCATATTTACACGCCCGGGAACCATATATTGGAAAGAACTGTTTAGGCTTGAAATATCATCGGAAAGCTGGCGAACATATTCGATTGTTTGCAGTGGGTCAAGTTGTGGATATTTGGCACGGACAGCGGCAACAACGCCNGAAACCACAGGCGCCGACCAAGAAGTTCCGCCGTAGTTCGGCGAGTCGTAACCATTTGGTTGGTTTGTGGTAATCCAATTTCCAATGCCGGGAGCCATAATACGAATTGTCTCGTTTATGGTTGTTGTGCCTGTAACATAATCCACCTGATTAACTTCGCCAACACCGAGAACCCCATCGTAGCCAGCAGGATACCACACCTCGGTGGAATTGTTTCCATTCCCACCAGCAGCAACAACAACAGTGCCACGAGCCACAGCATAATTTATTATCGATTGGTCGATGGGCGAAAAGGGCTTGACTTTCCCCCAACTACAGTTTACAACGCTGAATCCACGAATAGCAGCATAAAGTATTCCCGAGTAACTAAAATCTATGGTACTGCTCGAAGTTAATTTCGAAGCCTTAATCGGGAAAATTCTGCATTTGTAAGCCACCCCAGCAATTCCTTTGCCGTTATTTGTTGTTGCTCCTGCAATACCAGCAACCGAAGTCCCGTGAGAATTTGTATGGTAAGTATCGCCACCATTCCCTTCTATGGAGTACGCAAGATTACATCCAATGTAATCGTCGACATAGCCATTTCCATCATCGTCGATATTATTGTTTGGAATTTCCTTCCAGTTCGGAGCGATAGAATTCGAAATGTCTTCGTGATTTTGCAAAACACCTGTATCGACAATTCCAATGACAACAGAAGTGTCCCCTTGGAAATAATCCCAAGTATCGAATGCCTTTATGGTCGAAAGCATAGTTTGCTGTTTTGCATAAGGGTCGTTCGGAATGCCCAAAGGCAAATCCTTGTAAACAGGTTCGGCAATTTCAATTTCGGGGTACTTTTTGATTAAATCGGAGCAATATTTCTGAATATTCCAAACATTCCCAATTTCCACCAAATATGTTCTTAGCAAAGGCTCCTCGGCTGCCAATATTTTTTTTACTTGTTCAGTATTATAATTCAGAATGTTGTCACTTCTTTTGATTTTTTCTGTTAACGATACTTCTTGGGACAAAATCTGCTTGTACTGCTTCCCACAAATTTGATTTAACACCGTAGCAATTGTCGATTTGGGCACTTGGCTTTTAATCGAATATAAATCGAGCCCGTAAAATCATCGTTGCTGAATAGAACGGCTGGAAATAGGCAAACGAAAACCAAAATCTTTAAAAAAAACAATTTCTTCATTTTCAATTCCAAAATGTTCATTCATACTGACGAACCAAAATGCAATTTAAATAAAAGCCAAGATGTATAATTAACGATTGCCTCTTTTTTCGTAAATTTAAAGTTCATTAACTTGATGATTTTAAGCATTATGGATTACATTGTTACGGCTCGTAAATGGCGCCCCCAACGATTTGACCAAGTTGTTGGTCAGGAACCTATTACGCATACTTTAAAGAACGCAGTCAGGTTGAATAGAATACACCAAGCGTATTTATTTGCTGGACCACGCGGTGTCGGGAAAACCACGACCGCCCGAATACTTGCCCGAGCAGTCAACTGCAAGAACCCACAAGACGCAGAGCCCTGCAACGAATGCGATTCCTGCAAAGCAATTCTTTCGGGAACCTCGCTCGATGTGATTGAAATCGACGGTGCATCGAACAACAGCGTGGACGATGTTCGTAATTTGCGCGAAAGTGCAATATATCCACCAATTGCTGGGAAATACAAAATCTATATCATCGACGAAGTCCATATGCTTTCGACTTCGGCGTTCAATGCTTTACTGAAAATTTTGGAGGAACCCCCAAAGCACTTGATTTTCATATTTGCCACCACCGAACCACATAAAGTTTTACCAACAATTGCAAGTCGTTGCCAACGTTTCGATTTCCACCGAATCGAAATAGATACGATAATCAAAAACATCTCGAACATAGCATCAGCCGAAGGCATTGAAATCGACGAGATGAGCTTGTTCACAATTGCAAAAAAGGCAGATGGCTCGCTGCGAGATGCCCAAAGTATATTCGACCAATTCGTTGCCTCTTCGGGCAAAGTAATTTCGTTCGACAATATCAAATCGATTCTGCACATAATCGACAATGAATACTTCTTCAAAGTTTCGGATGCATATAAACAGAAAAATCCCCAGATGGCTTTTGAAATAAGCGAGGAACTTACCAAAAATGGCTACGATTACAGCGAATTCCTTTCGGGTCTGTTGGAACATTTCCGTAATCTTTTGTTTGCAAGAGTAACTGGCAAAGTCGAAAATTTAGGTTTGCCAAAGGCTTTTGCCCAAAAATATTTAGATGAAGCTTTGCACATAGAAATAAAAGACTTGATTAGAATTTTGAATCTCATTTCCCAAGCTGAGCAACAGTTCAAATTCGCCTCGATGCCAAAGATTCGACTGGAACTGCTTTTGCTTCAAATAATCGAAATGCCCTCGACACTGGAAATTTCCGCCTTAATCAATGAAATCAAGTCGCTGAAAAACATTCCACAAGCACAAGTAGTATCCGAAACAAAGCCTACCCCTTCGCTGACACAAACCAATTTGCCGCGGTCCAAGCCAGCCGAAGAACTTCCCGAATGGGACAGGTTCCTCGAAAAATACAATTCCAAGATTAATGGCTTAAAAGCATTTATGCAAGCTGGTACTCTAAAAGTAGAAATCCGCGAAAAGCAAATTGTTTTGATTGCCGGGAATGGACTTACTTATTCAAATATTAAAGAGAAACTCAAAGTAATCAACCAGGCAGTAAAAGAATTTTTTGGGCAAGAGTTTGATTTGAAGTTAATCCTTGCTGATAA
>RCNO01000055.1 GCA_003731685.1 Bacteroidetes/Chlorobi group bacterium MS-B_bin-24 | reverse complement strand
TTGGGACGGGAGTTTCGACCTGCGGGAAGCAATCGACGGGGTGTATGACACGATGGGACGAAAGGTAGAAGGGAAGGAGCGAATACGAGTGGACGCCCGGAACACAACCAGCGGGGAGTTGGAATGGGAATGCAGTGGCGTCCCCGCAGGAATATACTTCATCCTCATCCGCTGGCGTGGCGGAAGCGAGACCGTGCCGGTGGTGGTGGAGTAAGCTTCACCCGAGAATGCTCTTAAAAGACATCGGATGTTTTAGAAACATCTGATATCTGAAAAATACTTGTAGAGGCGACCGGCCGGTCGCCCCTACATCGATGGAACCGCGGAAACACCATTTTGGGTTTGTTCTCACCAACAGAATTCATCACGGTTAGACATCGGATGTTTGCCAGACATCCGATGTCTGGGAAAACTCTTGTTTGGTGAAATTCGCCTGGAACAAACCGTGCTCGCCCTGCAAAAAGACATCGGATGTTTTAGAAACATCCGATGACTGAAAAAAATTGTTGGGGCAAACCTGTGTGTTTTACCCTGTTCCTATGTGTTCGCCACTAATGCTACATACTATAACGATTCGTTTTGTTGGGTATGATGGTGTTTTTTTAGTGCAATTCTATAAATTACCCCAACAACAGAGCTAATTATGATAAATTTTTAAAGTTCAAATATTGGGTGGATTGTATTTTGGTCAATTTTCAAATTATTTATTTTTAAGAGAATATTATAAACCAGCGAGTTCCAACTAAACTCTAAGGAAATTTTAATTTTCATACTAAAACTTATTACTACGTTCTATTTGTTGGAAGCGAATGAATAAACTTTCGATTGAGCTAAATTAGACACTAAATTGGAGACCATTTTGGCGATGCCTTCGGGGTTCAGACCAAGCAGGGAATGGAGCTCGTCTTGGGTGCCGTGTTCGACGAATTTGTCGGGAATTCCAAGTATCTTTAATTTATTCTCAAAATTATTTTGAGCAATAAATTCAGCAATCGCAGAGCCAAAACCGCCAATTATCGTTCCATCTTCAATTGTTACAATAATCTTGTGATTTTCAAGGATTTGCCAGAGCAATTCAGTATCCAAAGGCTTAATAAAACGAGCGTATACAATTGTTGGATTAATACCATTGCCGTAAAGGACATCCCGCGCACGAAGGGCATTAGAAACCATTTTCCCAACAGCGAGAATTGCAACTTCCTTGCCGTGGTTAAGCACTTCCCATTTTCCAAGTGGGATGGTCTCGAATCCGCCAAGTTCTGCTCCGACACCTTTACCTCGAGGATAGCGTATCGAAACAGGTCCCGGGTAGTGGTAAATCGCTGAATAAAGCAAATTGCGAAGTTCCTGTTCATCTTTTGGCGCCGTAACAATCATATTTGGAATGAGCCGCATATAAGCCAAATCGAATGTGCCGTGGTGCGTTGGACCATCTTCGCCAACCAAGCCGGCACGGTCGAGAGCAAAAACGACATGCAAATTCTGCAGGGCACAATCGTGAATCGTATGGTCGAAAGCTCTTTGGAGGAAAGTCGAATATATTGCACAAACAGGAATTAGCCCTTGAGTTGCCATTCCAGAGGCATAAGTAACAGCATGCCCCTCGGCAATGCCAACGTCAATAACCCTTTTAGGAAAGCGCGAAGCAAGGGGAAGCAAGCCGGTACCACTCAACATCGCAGCAGAAATTGCAACGATTCGTTCATCTTTTTCCATCAACTCCATCATTGCATTTCCAAACACATCGGAATAGGTCGGGGCTACCTTCTTGTGGTCTATTTTTTCGATTGCTACTTGCTCTTTTTTAATAGTCTTACCTATGGCGTGAAGTTTGGTCGAATCCGATTCAGCAGGTGGATAGCCTTTGCCCTTTTCGGTCATAATATGAAGCAGTATAGGTCCTTTTAAATTCTTAATTTGATAAAGAATCTTAACAAGTTTAAGAACATTATGACCATTGATAGGACCGAAATAATTAAAGCCAAAAGCTTCAAAAAGCATTCCGGGGGTCATAATAGATTTCAATCCTCCTTCGATTCTGCTTAAATATTCTTTCAACCTATCGCCAAAACGGGGGAAAATATTGGTAGCATTCCAAATTTTATCGCGAATCGAAGAAACGGACCTTTTCGAAAAAATTTCGCTAAAATACGAAGATATTGCGGATATATTTGGGTCAATGGATATCCCATTGTCATTAAAAACTACGATGATATCCCTTTTTTGGTAACCGCAATTGTTCAAAGCCTCGAAAGCAAGCCCACCGGTTAATGCTCCATCGCCAATAACAGCCACAACTTTAAAGTCCTGATTCAAAAGGTCGCGAGCAGTGGCAATTCCAAGAGCAGCCGAGATACTCGTGCTGGCGTGCCCAGCGCCGAAAACATCATATTGGCTTTCCTCTCGCTTAAGGAATCCACTTATTCCGCCCAGTTGTCGAATGGTTGGCAAAAGGTCCCGTCGCCCTGTCAGCACTTTGTGAGGATAACCTTGGTGTCCGGTATCCCAAACGATTTTGTCCTTAGGTGTATCGAAAACATAATGCAGAGCAACAGTAAGTTCAACAACGCCAAGATTCGCCCCAAAATGGCCACCAACCGAAGTAATAACGTCGATAATGTATTGCCGAAGTTCATTGCAAACAATATCGAGTTCTTCGGGTTTGAATTTTCTCAAATCCGAGGGTGTATCAATTTTCCACAAAGTTTTATATTTTTCTTTGTTAATCTCCAATTTACAAATCGATTATTTCAAAAAGATTTAGACAAAAAGAATTTAAAAAAATTGTAGAATCTTTAATTACTTTTAACAAACTTATGTAGGGGCGAATAATTATTCGCCTCTACAAGATATTATAATCGCAAAACCGATTTCGTTTCCCAAAGGAAATTCATCACGGTTAGACATCGGATTTCTGCCAGACATCCGATGTCGGTAAAAACTTATGTTCGAAATGCGTCGATGAATAAAAACGTTCGCCCTACCTGAAAACAACGGATTTTTTTGAAACATCCGATGTCGGAAAAAAATGTAAGGGCAAACCTGTGTGTTCAACCCCGGTTCATATATGTTTTCCACTAACGCTACATTCTATGACGATTTTTTGTTGAGTATGATGGTATGTTTTTATTTGCAATTCATAAATTGTCCCAATAATAAAGCAAACTAGGATAAATTTTTAAAGTTAAAATTTAGAGCGGATTGTATTGAGTAATTATCTAACCTTTAATAACAATTAACATAGAACCAAAATTCTACATTTCTTTCCGCACTTCCTCGACCATCTTTTTAGCAATATCTAAAATGAAGAGAGGGTTTGAGTAGTGTATGTTCTTATCGGAGCCCTGAGCGATGTAAAAATTGCTTCGAGGCGAAAGTTGGGCAAGATTTTTTTGATTTTCAAGCCAAAACTCTTCAATCGAACGAGCCTCTTCGGCAGGAATGCCAATTTGCACCGAAAGTTCCTGCATTACGCTTGGGTCGTGCGTAATCACAGCCAAGGGAACCTTTGGGAAGGTGTAGCGGTCGCGTAATTCATCGAAACTTTCTTTCAATTGTGTTATTTCGTCAATTACTACTTCGTAAAACTTTTTGTCGGATTGATATGTGATAATTGGAACTTTGTATTCGTCGGGGAAACCATCGTAAATTTCGTGCAAAATCGGTAAAATCCTTTTGGGAAAATCTTCATTACTAATTCCCATCAGGCTTTTTAAGTTATTAGCCCTAACATTGTACGAGGCAATTTGATTGTAATTCGGAAAGTCTTCGCTTTCCAAACGAAAATAGCCATCGAACAAAGAGTCGACGAGGATAACTCCTGCAACATAGTGCTGAAACATTTTTGCAAAGTGTTGGACATACAGCCCACCTTCCAAGTGTCCAAGCAAAATATAGGGATGTTCTACATCGGAATTGAAAAGCAAGTTGAAAAGCTGATTTGCAATGTTAAAACTTGTTCTTTCCGATTTCGATTTTGGACTTTCGCCATAGCCTGCTCTATCGTAGGTAACAACGGTGGTGATTTTAGAAAGTTCCTTTTGAATGAAATACCATTCGACCGAAAGCCCGCCAATTCCCGGCTCAATAATAATCGGAGGATTACCTTCGCCCAAAACTTTGATGAAGAGATTTACATCGCCAGCGTTCAAATAGACGCCATCGATTATGTCCATATAAACTCCAAAAAAAGCAATTTAAAGAAAAATTAATTGCTGGCGAACTGCTCTATTGCTTTTTTCACTTCTTCCATATACCAGCGTGGAGTGCTTGTGGCTCCGGTGATTCCTACTTTTTGTACTCCACGAAACCACTCGGGCTTAAGTTCTGCTATTTCTTCGATAAAATAGGAATTTGGATTGGCTTGGCAACAAATTCCAAATAAATTTTTTCCGTTCGATGAATTCCTTCCAGCAACAAAGATTACAACATCATTTTCTTGGGCAAACTTTCGTAAGTTATCCTCGCGTCCAATTACAGCCCGGCAAAGGGTATCTTTCACGACGAGTTGTTCTTTGTAGTTCTCGAACGAATGGATTTCTTTGACCTTCGATTCGAGCAATTGTCGGATAAGGTGGAACTTTTCCTTGCTCATTGTGGTTTGCGAAAGGAAGATTGTCTTTCGTGTGAAATCCACTTTTTCGAGAGCTTCTTCTTCGGATTGAATGACAACGCACTCGTCGTTGCAAACACCTCGTAAGCCAATAATTTCTGGATGGTGAGGCTTCCCGAGTATAACAATCTGGTAGCCTTCGTCGTAAAACCGCTTGACGCGATTTTGCAAAGCAGTTACCAACGGGCAGGTTGCATCAATCAATTCAATTCCAAGCTCCTTTGCTTTTTGGTATGTGCTTGGTGGTTCGCCGTGGGCGCGAATTAAAACCTTTACGTTTTCCCCTTTCAAATCGGCAAGGTGTTCGTGATTTATAGTTTTCAATCCCATTCGCTCCAACCTTTCGACCTCTTTTGGGTTATGAATAATTTCGCCTAATATATACACATTCCCATCGTGGTTTTCGCTGAGTGTTTTCTCTGCAATCTCGACAGTGCGAACCACCCCCCAGCAGAACCCCGAATTTTCATCTATGTTAATAATCATAATCCAACTTAAATTAATCTAAAATAAAACTTAGAGACGATAAAGTAGTTTAAGTATTGAATTACCTCTCCCTCTATATGAATGGTTTCTAAACAAAATGATTGATTTAAAAGATTAAAATTATCGAAACAAATATTGTATTAAACCTTATTTCGAATAAAGTAACTTTTGAACCTCAAAATAATTTAGTAATTCAATCAAAATATTAAAAAATATCATTTCTGAACTTTGCCAAAAACATCAGGGTATTTCGATATTTGTTGTAAAATATCTTTATCGTAACGAATAACTATCACCCTATATCCCCGAGCTAAAAGTTCGTTTCGTACCTTTTCATCTTTTTCCCTTTGTTCAAAATTGTTATGAACAGAACCATCGCAAAAAACGCATATGTTCGGTTCATAAAAGAAATCTGCTATGCAATTTATATTTTGAATTTGTTTTTGTGCTTCGTCGGGAAGTTTTAAGTAATTGTTTGCTAAAACCTTAAGGAATTTTTTCTCTAATTCTGATCTATTATCCACATTTTTCATAAGCTGCGATAATTGTGCCTCCCAGCTTTGCCCTTTGTAACGTGGCAATGTTATACTTTTACTCAATTGCATCAGAATATCTTTTATTTTATGTCTATTAAGCATCAATGCTTCGTATTGGTTGTTAAAGTTCAGCAAACACTCATAACAAGCTGCTAAACAATCGGGTTTTAGGTCATTACCGTCTAAATCGAAATGGCAACATTTTAATGCTTCTTCTGCAACACTCGCCAAAATGTTTGGCTTTTCAATTAGATTTCTCAAAGTTCCGCTGCCTCCCTCCGATGATTCGTAAAATAATATTGAACGATGCTCATCGCTGCCTACGTAATCAGCAACAATTTCATCACTATCAAGCTGAAAGACTTGTTCAATTCCTCTTTGCAAAGCGTTTCTCAACGATGCTTCTATGTCACGTTCTCGAAGCTCGGGTTGTTCAAGCCGAATTAATAATATGTTTTGTGTATTTAAAACACAAAGTCTTACTTTTTCGATTCGAGAATTTCTACTATTTCTTTCTTCGATTTTATTTACAATTTCACCACTTTCAAAATCTATTAAAAAGCCTTCACTATTGGAATCATACCATCCATGATTTACTCTGAGCAAATCGGCAGTAGATGAATACCTTAAATACAACAACTTCTCCTTTTCGTTTGATACAACATCTGCTTCTAATACACTTTTTTTATGGTCGGCCGAAGGAAATTTGAAGAAGGTTTGTATATTATATCCTTTTCTTCTTCTTTCTTCCTCATCGGAAGTAATCCTTTCTCTTCTGCGTGTTTTAACATTTGGCATATCCAAAACAGTAGCAACCAAGCTGTTCCCGCCATCGAATCTTGTATGGCACACTGGGCACAGGTCTAAATCGCTGGAACAGAAACTGCCACAAGTGTTACAAAAGCGTTTCCGACTTTTTCTTTCCTCAAGACCGCCGGGTGGAGATTGAAATCCAACAACTTCCCATTTTGCCCCTTCGTGGTATATGATGTTGTTCGGAGCAAATTCTCGTATGGCAAGAGACCGTGGTCTCGAAATGAATTCTCCTTCACCTCTGGGAACCCAGGCACGCACTGGTAATGCTGGAAAGTTGTACCCCGGCAAAAATCCTTCGCTTGCCAGATACCGATATGGGTAAAAATCTCCCTCCTCGCGTGCAACATCAATTTGGAGCAAAAGGTTTAGTTGTCGCCTGGCTTCCTCTTCCTTTTCCTGAGCCCGTTTTTGTTCATCTCGACTTCTTGCTCTATCCATTTCGTCTCTTGCCCTATTACGCTGGCGGACGGCTGCCCTATAGAGCTCCCTCCATCGGTTAAAGGCTTTGTCGAACTCTTTGGGTGCATTTTTTATTACCTCTTTCACCCAGTTGTCATTGAACCAACCCGTGGATTCTAAAAGACCAATATCGGCACGAAGTACCTTTTTGACTCTCTCGAAAATTAAATTTTGAACTACCTCCGAAATGTTAATTTGAGCCTTAACATTTTCCTTCAAAGGTAGATTCTCTAAATCCGCGATTTCCACCACTTCCTCGATTGAATTTCCAAGCGGGAGGCGTATCTGTGAAAGCCAGACTGCATGTATATGGGCTTTTAATAAAGCTTCGTTGATAATGTCTAAACTTGGAGCTTTAACACTACCGGCAACCATTTCGGTCCTACGATTAAAAAAGTATTGGTCGTGGTTGTTCAATGCACCGCAAAAGGTTACAACCAACCCGGGTTGCCCTTGCCTTCCAGCGCGACCGCATCTTTGTGCATAGTTCGCTGGTGTCGGGGGAACATTCCTTAAATGCACCAGCTCCAAATCGGCAATATCTATCCCTAATTCCATTGTTGGTGAACAAACAAGGTATGGTAACCGACGTCCGTATTTCTGTTTGTCTTCTTCTGCCCAGCGAAACCGCTTCTCTCTTGTTTCCCTCTCTCCTTCTTTCACTACCTGTGCAGTGTGTTCCCTTGCTTCGAGTTTCGCAAGAGCTTCGGGTCCTTCCATATAAAATCGTTGGAAAAACTCATTTATTCTTTTACTACCCCTTGTGTATCCTTCCGATGTTCCAAAACGCGAATATATTGGGTCGGGTGGGGGTGGAGTGCCATCTCCTAAACACCAAAGTATGGTCGCCGAGTTTAGTTGATAAAAATTGTGGTCATCGACCGGGTCAAGCCGCGAAAGATATCCATTCTCGACTAAAAATTTTAAGAAACCATCTATGAAAGTATCATAGCTCGAAGGCTCTAAACTTAATCTTCTTATCAAAAATTTCCCTATTGTGCTTGTTGGACCAAGACTTATCCCCTCGACATTCCGTTTTGAATTGCCTAACCTTACGTATCTTCTTGCAGAAATTAGAGTCTCGATTTCAACATCTATCCCCCAAAATTCGTTCAAGTGTTTCGATGCTTTCTTTTTCAATATTTGTTGTTTGTTCTCTTTCAAAATATCTGCATCTATTGCCAACTTCCTTCTGAATTGATTCAATACCGCCTTTACTATTTCGTAACGCTTCTCGGGTGCTAAATTCTTCATTGCTTCGGAGAATTCCCATCTCCCGTCATCTTTGCAAATATCTTCCAAGCCTTTATATTCAATCTTCAAAAGCCCTACTTCCTCTAAATTTGGATGCACAACACGCCATCCCCTCCTCAAATCATCATAAATTCGATACTCGGTCAGTTCTGTAAAAGCTTCCCATACTTCCTTAGTAACCGAAGCATCATCCTTTAAATTTGGTTCCTTAGCTATATCTGCCAATGTTAAGCCAGAAGCACGAACCACTTCTTCTGCAATTTTGCAATAGTCGAGTACCCGATTTTCTTTCAAAGCAGAGTAAAGCGCAGCCCTTAGAAGCCCTACCTGAATAAAATCGTTAAAGTGACCTGCCTGCAAAGACGCATCCTGTCGATTATCCGTAAATGTCAAAAGTTTATCCTGCTCCGCATCGGTTTTGTTTGCATTTTTCAAAAGCGATAACGCTACAACTGTTGTGGCGCTTGAACGAGCCTCGCTCGAAAGCGTTGCAAGTTTCGAAAAATCCCTTCCCTTTTCGCTGTAATATTCCCCGCAACTTAAACACAGATGAAACCCTTCCTGCCACCACACCTTCCTATACCCTTCTTGTGGCACCTCCGATATCTTCCCGTCCGCCGAAACCCACATTGGCTTCGGGACTCTCGTTTTCCACGTCGATTTTAATTTTCCATTCCTGTCCTTCCATTCGTCGGGTATCATATCTTCCGTCCAGTCATTTTCTTTTGGGGCTAACATTAAATACCCTACTTTGCTTTCCTCTTCCTCTTCGCCAAATTCAACCAGTTGGGGATGGAATTTCCCATCCTTCATAATAACATTGTAATATTCTTGTCCACAAACTCTGCAAAATTTAATTGGATAAAAAATCTTATTATCTGCTGTTGCTAATTGTCCATCAATCGAAAACTCCCTTTCCGCTGGCTCCTCTATTGTTGCGTATATCGCTTTGCTTTGGCTTATGAATTGGTGGAGTTTGTATGCCATTGCTCTAAATCCGTTTTCGCGTTTTAACTGACCACCAATTTCAAGCAAATTTTTCAAAACCTCTCGGCATTGTTCCACTTTACATCCCACTTGTTCTTTAAGCCTTTCGGTTAACTCCTCGATTGTAACAGGAGTTCTCCGCTTTAAACTCCCGTCCTGTTGTACTTCGACTCCAAGCTCATATTCAAGCCATCGAACCAAGGGATGCTTCAAAAAATCATCCAAATTCATTTGAATTGGTTTATCGAATGCTTCTCGAATCTCCTCGGGGCTCGGCGGTTTGCCTTCGGTAAATGTTGTAAGTGTTTCTTCGATGATTTGCGATGGCTCGAAAGGATGACCAAAGAAAATCGTGGCAAAATCGGCAACAGCTTTCTTCCTTTCTTCTGCTGTTGCATTTGGTTGCGAAACCATTGTGGCGCTTGTCCCAATATGTATTATCCCTTCGGGAATGCAACGCTCTTTGATTCTTCGGATTAGCATTGCTACATCGGCTCCCCTACGGCCTCGATACGTGTGCAGTTCATCGAAAACAAGATACTCTAAATCCGCCGTAGCTCCTTCGCCTCCCAAAAATTGCCTGTCCATAAATCGAACCAAAAGAAGCTCGGCAACCATATAGTTCGTTAATAATATTTGCGGCGGTCTTGCACGCATCTGTTCACGCAAATCTTCGGGTGTATCCCCAGTGTACTTTGCAAATGTTATTGGGAATTCTTTCCCTGTTCTCTTTTCATAATCCGTTTTTATTTTTTCTAACGATTGATATTGCGAATTGACAAGCGCATTCATTGGATATACAATTAAGCCTTTTACCCCGGTTTTGGGATTCTCTTGCCCAACTAAACTATTGATGATTGGCAGAAAATAACACAGGCTTTTCCCCGAACCTGTTCCACTTGTTACAACAAAGCTCTCCTTGGCAACTGCTTTCCTTATTGCCTCTTCCTGATGTTTGAACAGCCGATAAGGTTTGTTATCCGGCGTTCGAAATATTCGGGATGTTTCGCGATGAATCAAGCCTTGCTTTGCCAGCTCATCGACGTTTGCACCCATTGCATACGCTGGGTTTAATTGAATCAAAGGCTCGGGCCAAAGGTATGATTCATCCTGTAATATCTTTTCGACAAACTTGCTTATTCGCTCGTCCTTGATTTTAATGAATGAGCGGACAAAATCGCTATAATCTTTGATTAAATGTCTGTGTAGGTCAAAAATTGATGCCATTTTATCCTCCAAATTGAATTTTATTCCAAGCCTCTAAAACTAACCTACGGGTTCTGTATTCCCCGTAAAGCTTAATTTCTTTGTCTTTCAAAACTCTAAAAGTTTCGCCAGGAAAGGTGCTTTTACTGCAACGCTCATTGTATCCGTTGGGTTCAAGAGGGTCGGAAACTTCCTCGTAGGGGTCGAGAATGTCGTTCAACTCCTTTTCTGTAAGGTCGGCAGGGTCCAGAATGTATCGTAGCTGTTTGCGATTTAAACCATACAGCCGAGCATAATAGGCGTCTAACTCGGCTTTTATCAATGCTCTTAGTTCACCGTCCCATTTGAAAGGCGGTAGGGGAATTCCCTTTGTTTTGTCAGTCTCTATCTCGGGATATGCTTCAATCCAGTCGGGCAATTCCCATAAATTACCCCCCGTTACAGCTTCGTTCTCGTGCCATTGTTCCCATATAGCCTGTTTCAATGCTTCGTCTGCTTCATTCCATATATCATCTGCAAAGGGCTTAATATCCCAAGAAGTGTAAACAAGTTCAAGCACACGGGGGAGAATGTATCGTAAATCCCTTGAACTGTAATCATTCGGGCTGAGTATAGGAAATTGCAAAACATAATGAAAAGTCATATTAGTTCCACCAAGTTTTTGACGAACAAAATAATCAAAAGCTATTGAAGAGCAATTTGCTAAAAGAAAAGATGTAAGTATTTTTTTCTCTAAATTTATTCTTATTAATGGCATACTATTTCCCACACCCGATTGTGGAAATAAGCAAAATATCGCTGTTC